>VXLV01000105.1 GCA_009841405.1 Chloroflexota bacterium
CCCCCCCCCCCCCCCCCCCCCCCCCCCCCCCCCCCCCCCCCCCCCCGCCCCCCGCGCTTTCCCTGTTAGCTGCGTCAATCGTCGCGCTGGACCCGACCAGCATCAAATACGCCGGCGTGCTGCAAGCGGAACCGCTGGCGAATCTCTTGCTGGCTTGCGCCTTCGTCAGCGCAATGGCGCAGAAGCGCGCCAAAGGGCCGAAAACGATAGCGGGCCTGGGGCTGCTGACCGGCGGCTTGATCGCGCTCTCGGCGCTCGCAAGGCCGGCCGCCTACCTGCTCTGGATTCCAATGGCGCTCTGGATTGCGATCGCCCGACCGCGCTGGCGACTGATTGCGGCTGCTACGCTAGCCCTCGCCGGGCTCCTGGGCGCGGGTCTATGGATCAACCACAATGCTATGACATACGGCCATCGGAGCTTTTCTACCATCGGCAACTACAATCTGCTCTACTACCGCGCCGCGTCGGTAATGCACCAGGCTACTGGCGAAGACATTACAGATGTTTACGCAGAATTGGCGCGCCGCGTGGAGGCCGAAGCGGGAAATGACGCAACAGAAATCACCGCTATGCAACGACATACTCACTACGCTCGAACTACAGAACTACAAGCGGCAATGACCAAAACGGCCATAGAGATCATGCTGCGAAATCCCGTTCAGTACGTGGCTACATTGCCAGTAGGGCTATTGCGCGTATTGCTTCAGGTGTCCGGCCCGCTGAATTGGATCGGGCTCCTGTGGAATGCTGTCCTGCTTGCTGCGGTAGGCGTCGGCCTCGGGAAACTGGCCCGTCAAAGTCACTGGGCGGATATGGCGTTTCTGCTATTGCCCTGCGGCTATTTCATTGCCGGAACGCTACTGGTTCAAACATCCGGCATCGACACCCGCGCCCGCGTCATGGTTACGCCCCTGCTGGCGATCATGGCCGCGCAGGGCCTGATGTACCTGCTCAACCGGCGAAGAGCGGCGTCGGCGTCCCCTTCACCCCGGGGCGGTAGCTGAAGAAGCTGCCCGCTAGCGGATACTTGGGCTTGTCGGCTTCGTCAATGCCGGTGCTGGCAGTCGTGATGTAGAGCGTGTCCAGCGCGGCGCCGGCGAACGCACAGCTGGTGATATTGGGCACGGGCAGGGGCACGACCTGCAAGATTTCGCCGGCTGGCGAATACCGTGTGAGGCGCGCGCCGCCAAAATGCGCCACCCAGAGGCAGTCCTCGCTGTCGACGGTCATGCCGTCCGGCACGCCCTCGTCGTCCTGCGTGAAGGCCGTGAAGACGCACTTGTTGCTAAGCTCGCCATCCGGCGCCATATCCAGGGCGTAAATCGTCCGCTTGATGCTGTCAGTGTGGTAGATGATGGAATTGTCGAGGTTAAAAGTCGGGCCATTGCAGATGATGTAATCGCTGTCGCATTGCCGCAGGCTGAGGTCGGGATCCAGGCGATAAAGCGCGCCGGTTTCCTCGGCCTGGCCGATGTCCATTGTGCCGGCCCAGTAGCGTCCGCTGCTGTCGACCTTGCCGTCGTTGAAGCGATTGCCGGGCTGGTCGGCTTCCGGCAGAGCAATCGGCGAAGCGGAGAGCACATCAAAATTGATGAAGGCGTAACCGTCTTTGATCGTGCCGATAAATCCGCCGTCTTGGCGCGGCGACAAACTCGTCACCTCAAAGTCGAAGGTCCAGGTCGTCTTGCCGCCATCGGCCAGCGCGTAGCGGTGGACCTTGTTGCTGAAGATATCGACCCAGTAGACCGCGTTCTCGGCCTCGACCCAGAGGGGGCCCTCTCCCAGGATCGCCGGAATCTCCCATACCAGTTGCACGTCGCTCATATTCGCCTTCCTATCACTAACGGGGGTGTTTGTAGGGGCGACATATTATGTCGCCCGTCTCCGGCTGGGAAGCTCGCGGGCGACCTGACAGGTCGCCCCCACAATGTTCTCGATCATCCAGTTTATTCTACCAATTCGTGAACGAGCCGTCCGCCCGGCGCAGATGCATCCGCTCGCCCAGGCTGTAGGGATACTTGCCCATCGCCTCGGCGTTGAATTCGATGCCCAGGCCCGGCGCCGTCGGCGGCAGCAGGTAGCCGTCCTTCCATTCCGGCTGGTTCAGCACCAGATCGGGCAGGCTTTCGCCCGGGCGTTTCGGCAGTTCTTGCACAGCGCAGTTTGGCGTCGACAAGCACAGATGCAGGAAGGCCGATCCGGCGACCGGCCCGATAGGATTATGCACGGCCAGATCGATATAATGCGTCTCGCAGGTCGCGGCGATCTTTTTGGCTTCGGTGAGCCCGCCGCAAATACACAGGTCAACCCGGGCGTAGTCAATGAGCTCCTCTTCGATGATCTGGCGGAACTCCCACTTGGAACTGTATTGCTCGCCGGCGGCCAGCGGCACAGTCGTGCGCGTGCGCAGATTGCGATAGGATTGCGCGTTCTCAACGCGCAGCGGATCTTCGATGAAGTAGGGGCGGTACTGTTCAACTTCCTGGCAGAGCCAAAGCGAGTCCGCCATATTCAGGCGCGTATGCACATCCAGCGCCAGCTTCACCTCGTCGCCCAGCGCCAGCCGCAGCGCCTCGAACTCCCTAATCGCCAGGCGCACGGCCGCGTCGGGTTCCAGTATCTCGCTCTGCTGATGCGCCAGGCCCCAGCGCAGCATCTTCCAGCCCTCGGCTACCGACCGCTGGCAGCACGCGACCAGCTCCTCGACCGTTTCGCCGCTGTTGTGATTGTAAGTCAGCACGCGGTCGCGGACGCGTCCGCCCAGCAAGTCATACACGGGCACGCCCAGCGCCTTGCCTTTGATATCCCAGAGCGCGATATCGACGGCGGCGATGGCCGAAGTCAGTATGCGCTGCGCCGGGAAGAAGCCGCCGCGGAAGAGCAGCTGCCAGATATGCTCCGTGCGGAAGGGGTCTTGCCCGATGAGCAGGGGTTTGAAGTGCTCGATGGCGCCTTGCACGGCGAGTTCGCGCCCGGTGATGCCGGATTCGCCGATGCCGCTGATGCCTTCGTCGGTTTCGACGACGACGAAGCAGAATGTGCGCCATTCCCGCGCGAGATAGACTTTGACGTCCGTGATCTTCACATCGCCTCCATGCTTCTCTGGATACGTAGAACGCTTATTTTTACCACTGCCGCTCGCGAGTATCAACTTGGGCCACACAAGACAGTGGACGCTGCCCGACCGCTCGCCTCAAGTTGGAGGCGATGTAGGGGCGACCAATCTGGTCGCCCGTCGGTGTAGTAGGTTGCGTATGCGGGCGACTTGATAAGTCGCCCCTACGGTATTCGGCATGATTGTGTAAGGAGTTTTGGGGTTCACGACAAATGGCGCACTAGGAACGCTGCAGTTGCAGGACAGCCGACGTTAAGCCACAGGCACGCCTTCTTCGTAGAGGTAGCAGCGCACCCAGCGCTCATCCTCGAGTCGCGTCGGCCCGGGCATCGCCTCGTGACAGACGTCCATGACGTGCTTGCAGCGCGGCGCGAACGGGCAGCCACTGCCCAGGTCCGTCAAATCGGGGATTTCGCCCTGGACATCGGCATCCTCGGTTTTCAGCCCGCGCGAGGGATCGGGCACCGCCGCCAGCAGCATCTGCGTGTAGGGGTGCTTGGGGTTGGAGATAAGCTCTTCGGACGTGGCCTGCTCAACGATGTAGCCGGCGTACATCACCAGGATTTCGTCAGAAAAGTAGCGCGCGCTGGCGAGGTCGTGCGTCACGTAGAGAAAGCCGATGCCCTGCTTTTCGCGGAGGTCGGCCATCAAATTCAAGATTCCCAGCCGGATTGACACGTCCAGCATAGACACCGGCTCATCGGCCAGGATGACTTCCGGCTCGGCCGCCAGCGCGCGGGCGATCGCGATCCGCTGTCGCTGGCCGCCGCTGAGTTGGTGCGGGTATTTCTCGATGAATTCGTCGGCCGGCGTCAATGAGACCAACTCGAAGAGTTCGATCAGCTTCTGGCGCAATGCCCCCCGGCCGCGCGCCTTGTCGTAGATTTTCAGCGGGCGATGCACGGCGTGGCTGGCGCGATGCACCGGGTTCAGCGAGCTAAAAGGGTCCTGGAAGACCATCTGCACCTTTGAGCGATAATCCAGCAGGGCGCGCCGCCCGCGCTGCTCCAGCACATTTTCGCCTTCGTAGAGGATATCGCCTTCGGTTGGATCGTAGAGCCGCGCCAACATGCGCACAATGGTGCTTTTGCCGCTGCCGCTCTCGCCGACCAGCGCCACCACATGACCGCGATAGAGCTTGAAGCTGGCGCCCTGGACCGCCTTGACCGTGCCGCCCGTGAATGCGCCGCCGGTATGGAATTCCTTGCTGAGATTCCGCGCCTCTAGGATGGGCTGCTTGTCGTTTCCGCTCGGGTTCATGAAACGACCTCCGCTTCTTTGATGAGGTGGCAGGCGACATCGCGCTCCCCGCCGATGCGAATCAAGGGCGGAATAAGCTTGTCGCATTCGCCGTCGATGGCCAATTCACAGCGCGGGTGAAAGCGGCAGCCGGCGGGCGGGTCGATCAGATCGGGCGGCGCGCCGGGGATGCCCAGCAATTCGCGGCGCGGGCCATGCACCGTCGGGAACGAATTCATCAGCCGGTCGGTATAGGGATGTTTGGGATCGGCGAAGATCTCCAGCGACGGCCCCGCTTCGACCAGCTTGCCGGCGTACATGATGCCGATGCGGTCGGAAATCTCCACCAGCAGCGAGAGATCGTGCGTGATGAAGAGTATCGAGAAGCCGAATTGGTCGCGCAAGTCCTTGATCTCTTGCAGGATCTGCTTTTGCACGACGACATCGAGGGCGGTCGTCGGCTCGTCCATGATGATCAGCTCGGGATTAAGGGCGAGCGCGATGGCGATGACCGCGCGCTGGCGCATGCCGCCGCTCAGTTGATGCGGGTAGCTGTCGACCCGCTGAACGTCGATGCCCACGGTGCGCAGCAGCTGCTTGGCGTGGCCCCGCGCCTGCTCGTACGATATCGACTGATGCGCTTGCATGGCGTCGATGATCTGGTTGCCGATGGTCAAAACCGGGTTCAGCGCGTTCATGGCGCTCTGGAATACGATGGAGAGTTGATCCCAACGGAAATTGCGCAGTTGTTCCGGGCTCATCTGCAAGATGTCGATGTCGCGGAACAAGATGCGCCCGCCGGTGATGTACGCCGGCGGCTTGAGCAAGCGCGTAATCGCGTTGGCGACGGTGGTCTTGCCGCAGCCGGATTCGCCCGCCAGGCCAAATACCTCGTTGGCGTACAAGTCGAAGCTGACGTTCTCCACGGCGCGCACGGCGCCGCGCAAGGTCCGGTATTCGACATTTAGTTCTTGAATCTGTATCAGCGGATCGTTCGCAGGCGCCTTCATGGCCGGGCCCTTCTAGCTGCTGGACAAGCGCGGATTGGTGATTTCGTCGATGCCGTAATTGATCAGGATTAGCGCCAGGCCGACCAGGGAAATGGCGATACCGGGCGGGATAAAGGTCCACCAGGCGCCCGTGAGCAGCGCCTGATTGTTCTGCGCCCAATAGAGGATCGTGCCCCAGGTGATATTGTTGGGATTGCCCAGCCCGATAAACGAAAGGCCGGCTTCGGCGAGGATCGCGTAGAGCACCGCGCCGATCCAACTGCTGACGACCAGCGATGTCATATTGGGCAGGATCTCGAAAGCGATGATGCGCCAAAGCGGCTCGCCACTGACGCGCGCGGCCTCGACGAATTCGGCATGGCGCAGCGCCAGGGTCTGCGAGCGCAGGACGCGCGCGCCGTATGCCCAGCCCGTGAGGCAGAGTACAAATATGATGGTATCGGGTCCGGGATTGTCGATAAGAGACGCAATAACAAGAATGAGCGGCAAACCCGGAATGACCAGAACGATATTGGTGATGAGCGAGAGCGATTCATCGACAAAGCCGCCGACGAAACCGGCTGTCAAACCGACGGCGATAGCGATGATCATGACGATAGTGCCCGTGACAAAGCCGACGCGCAATGTTGTTCCCGTTCCATGCACCATCTGCGAAAAGACATCTTGCCCTTGCCGCGTGGTGCCAAGCACGTACTTTTGCGACGGTGGATCGTGCGGACGACCGACCATCCGCTGGGGATCGACCGGCGCAAGTGCCGAAGCCAGCATGGCGACAGCGAAGAAAAAGACCAGGATCAATATGCCGACCAGCGACTTCTTGTTTTTCAATACCGAACGCGCCCAGCCTGGCAGCCGCACCCAGAGCCGGAAGGGTAGACTTGAAGGCAATGCGCTGATCTCGGCCATAGTGCCCATCCTCGGTGGCTAGCGGGCGCGCGGGTCCAGCAAGACGTAGCTGACGTCGACGAGGAAGTTCGCCAAAAGCACGACTGCGGTGATCATCAGAAAGACGCCTTGCATCACGGGATAGTCGCGCGCGTTGATCGCGAGCAAGAGCGTATAGCCCATGCCGGGATAGGAGAAAACAATCTCGACCAAAATGGAGCCGCCGACGAGAAAGCCGAATGACATGGCAAAGGCGGTCAAGCTGGGCAGGACGGCATTACGCGCGGCGTACAGCAGCATAATCCGCCGTTCGGTCAGTCCTTTCGCCTCCGCCATGACAATGTAATCTTGCGAAAGCACGCCGATCATATTGTTGCGCATGCCTAATAGCGGCCCGCCCAGCGAGGTAATCACGATCGTGATCAGCGGCAGCAGCATGTGATAAACGACGCTCCAAAGATACTCGGGCGACGACCAGTCCTGGCTGATGCCGGTGTCGTAGGCGTGGCTGGTGGGGAAAATGTCATACTGGAAGCCCAGGACATAAACGGCGAGCAGGGCGATGAAGAAATAGGGGAATGCGCCTAGAACGCTGGCGATGGGCAGCAGGGTCGTATCAATGCGATTGCCGCGCCGCCACGCCGCAATCACGCCCAGCAGCGTCCCGATCACGTAGGACATGACCGAGGCGATGCCCATCAGCATCAGCGTCCAGCGCAGGCTATTGAAGATGACCTGCGTGACCGGAATCGGGAATCCCATAATGGAGGGACCGAAATCCAGCGTTACGATGCTGCGCAGATATAGGAGATATTGTTCCAGCAATGGCCCTTCAACGAAGCCGAACTGCGCTTTGATCGCCTCGAATGCGCGCGGATCAAGCCGGCCTTGAAAGCGCGCGAAAAGCAACTGCACCGGGTCGCCGGGCATCAGCCGCGGGATGAGGAAGTTGAGCGTGATCGCAGCGAATGCGGCGACCAAATAGAAGACGAAGCGCCGCCGCAAGAATCGGGAGTTGACTATTGCGTAGACGCTGTCCAGCGCTTTCGTGAAGAAAGTCGGGTCGTCAGACGGCTTGTTTGCCGCGGGCTTGGCGATTGCCCTTGTCATAAGAACTGTCCTGAAACAAGAAGACGATATTGCGCTGATAGCCGGCGGAAACAGGGATGGTCCCGCCAGCTATCAGAAGTATAGACGATATGCGACTTACTGGCCGCAAGCCATGTCGTCGATGCAGTGAATCGTGCTGATCACGATCGCTGCCGAGTTGCGCTCCCAGGGGCTGCCCTGCGCGTAGTAGTTGTCTTCGGTGGGGAAGCCGGTGAAGCGGTAGGTGGTGTACTCGTACCAGGTCGGGCCCGGGAAGAGCGGGATCGCCGGCATGTTCTCGACGTACAGCATCTGCAGCTGGTTGACGATGTCCATGTGGGCGCCCATGTCGGCGGTTTCGGTGAAGGCGCTCAGCAGCGCATCGGCTTCGTCGCTGGTCCAGCGGCCCCAGGTCTCGGCATTGGCGACGCCCTCGTCCGAGATCAACTCGCTGAGCAGCAAGTTGCGGAAGTAATTGTAGGGCGTGTTGCCGGCGGTGCCCCAACCGATGGAGACATCGTAGGTGGCGTTCTGCAGCGCCGAGAACCAGGCGCCGAAGTCCGGCGTTTCCACGGTGGCGCTCAAGCCCACGTCCTGGAAGTTCTGGCTCATGATCTGCACGCTGGTGACCCAGTCCGTCCAGCCATTGACAACCTGTACTTTGAAGTCGATATTGTCGCCGCCCGGCATATTGCGGATGCCGTCGCCGTCGCTGTCGACGTAGCCGGCTTCATCCAGCAGCGCCATCGCGCCTTCGGGGTTGTAGCGGGTCTGGCCCGTGCTGTCGGCGTAGGCGATTGCGTCGGCGCTCACCCAGGAATCGTAACGGGGGCCAAGGCCGACGGCGTTGGCGGGGCTGGTGTAGCCGTACATCCCGATGCTGGTGACGGCGTCATAGTCAATCGCCATGCTCAGCGCGCGGCGGAAGTTGACATCGCTGAAGGGCTCCTTGGTCGTATTGCTGTAGAGCTGAACCGTGGCGCCGCCCGGCCAGAAGTAATAGCCGTGCTTTTCCGGGTTCTTGGCGATGAAAGTCTGCTCGATATCGGGGACAAAGTTGCCGACCCAATCCAGCTCGCCGTTGATCAGCGCCAGGTTGGCGGGGTCGTTGCCCTGGAAGAGGACCTGGCGGATGCAGTCGACGTAGGGCAACTGCTCGCCGCTCTCGTCAACGCGCCAGTAGCTCTCGTTGCGGCAGAGGGTGTAGGACTGCTCGTTGAAGTCCGCCACCGTGGTCATGGCGCCGGTGCCGACCGGTTCGCTATTGGTGAAGAGCGCGTAGTCTTCGACATCAGCCCAGTCGTGCTCGGGCACGATCATCTGCCCGCCGATGAGCTCGTGCGCCAGGGTGTAGACGCGGTTGAGGTTGAATTTGACGGTCGAGTCGTCGACGACCTCGACGCTCTCCAGGAAGTCGCCGATCGCGGCTTTGTCAGTCGCCGGGACAGTCAGGAAGAGGTTGAAGGTGAAGGCGACATCGCCGGCGTCCAGCATTTCGCCATCGCTCCACATCACGCCATCGCGGATATTGAACGCGACGCTTTGCAAGTCTTCGCCGTATTCGTAGCCGGTGGCCAGCCAGGGCGTGGCCACGCCGCCGTCAACCGGATTGAAGATCAGCATCGGCTCGTAGATGAAGCGGTCGGTGAAATTCAGCGGATCCGGGGCAAAGGGATTGAAATTCTTGCCGACGAGCTGCTCGCCGTCGCTGACCACAACCGTGCCGCCGCGCGGAGTCATTTGCGCGCCGACCAGGCTGATGGACAGCAGGACTACCATCACTACTGCGAGAAAACGAATCTTGTTCATGCTGTGATACTCCTGTATCGATTACTTATGCGGTGAAACGAAATGCTGCCTTATCTGGTGGGATCGCTCCCGTGTTTGGGCGCTGGCCAGCCGGCGGGCGCCGCCAATTGACGATTGCTCAATCCGATGTCACCTCCTGGCGCAAGCCTTCACTTACTGTTCTAGTTAACCGCGCCGCTGCTGGCGCGGATGACTAACTCCACGGGCAAGACGATGTGACGCGCCGGCGCTGGCGTCGTCTTGACGATGTCGATCAGGGTTTCCACCGCCAGCATGCCGGTGCGGTTGATCGGCTGCCTTACGGTGGTCAATGGCGGCTCGGCATTGGCCGCCAGAGGCATATCGTCGAAGCCGACCACGGCGATGTCCTCGGGTACGGCCAGGCCGCGGTCGCGGATCGCGCGCACGGCGCCCAGCGCAATCGCGTCCGACTGCGCGAAGACGGCTTCCGGCCCTTCGTCCAGCAGCGCCAGCATCGCTTGATAGCCGCCCGCTTCGCTGAAGTCGCTGACCTTGACCAGGGCCTCGTCGACCGCCAGCCCGCGGTCGGCCAGCGCATGGCGGAAGCCGGCGTCGCGGTCCGCGCCGGCGGTATTGTGCGCGGTCGCCAATTGGCCGATGCGCCGGTATCCCAGCTGCACCAGATGGCTCGCCGCCAGGTACGCGCCCGCTTCGTTGTCCACATCGACATAGCTGATGGCGGCGGCATGCGCGGTCGGCGGCCGGCCGATTTGCACAAAGGGAATATCGTACTGCTGGATCTTGCTGACGAAGGTGCTGTGGATCGTATCGGCGGTGATGATGAGGCCGTCGATCAAGCCGCTGGCCACGATGCGCTGGCTCATCTTCTCTTCTTCTTCGGAGGTCTGGAACAAGAATAGCGCTGGCGTGTAATCGTTTTTGTTGCAGGCGTGAGAGATAGCTTGAATGACCAGCGGATAGTAGGGATCGGCAAAGGCCGATTGCAGAATGCTGGGCATGACCAGGCCGAAGACGCGCGACTGGCTGGAGGCCAGGGAGCGCGCGGCCGAATTCGGCTGGTAGCCGGTCTGGCGGATGACATCCTCGACGCGCTGCCGCACGGCCGGGCGGATATTGGGATGGTCGTTGATGACGCGCGACACCGTAGAGCGCGACACGCCGGCGATCTGTCCGATTTCTTCGAGGGTCAAGCGTTTCATTCCAACTGGCCCCGGTTCTGGGAGCGCTCTATGTCTGCTGGAAACGCGCGCCGGCTGGCTACAGCAAGGCACAAAGCGTTACAGATGCTCAATACGTTTCAAAGTTTTGAGAGCGCTCTCATAGTCAGACGTCAGTTTACCGAGCCCGGTCGCGCTTGTCAACAAGGAAGTTGAAATTGATCGTGAATTCATTCCGCGTGGCGACATTCGCCATGTTGCGGTGCCGCGAAAGTGCGCTTGACCGGGGCGAATCACGCCTGTGTCTAGGGCAAAGGCAAGCCGCGGCAATGGCCTGGCCAGGATGATCAGTTGCGAATGACAGTCGACACACGCGTCGCAGGGAAGCGGCCCACGCAAAACAACTTGCGTCGTGCTGTGTTTTGCTCCCCCTCTCCCCTTGTGGGAGAGGGGGCCGGGGGTGAGGGGTGCTATGATCAGTAGCTCAGCCCGAAGCCACGCTCAAAAAGCGGATCGGCCGAATCGTTCGGCACATCAGGGTGCTGCGCGCGCACCGCTTCCATGGACGACGGCAGTTCAAAGGGCAGCTTGCCCTCGGGCCGCGCCCGCCCGAAGATGACATCCAGCGCGGCGGCGTCGCTGACCGAGAAACTGGCCACCAGTCCGGCGCATGCCTCGGCGATCTCGGGGATGACCGCGGCGCGCTCCAGGTAGATATCGACGATGGTTGGCACGCGCCCCATGATATCCAGCAGGCGGCTCAGTTCCGGCTCTTTGAAGTCCAGGTCGCCTTGGTGAAACATCTGCTCAAGGAAGAAGTCGCCGCGCGGCTCGAAGGGCGTCGCCAGCCGCAGAATCGCGAAGTCGGCGGCTTCCGGCGTATTGACCACATCGCCAAATTCGGCGGCTACGGTCGCATCCACATTCTCGATGTAGAGCTTGGGGCGTCCGGACAGGGGCAGGCAGCCGTCATTCTTCAGCAGCACCATGGAGCGGCGTTGGGCGCTTTCGGCTGCGGCGCGGAATGCTGGCGTGCCGGCGGCATCGGCCGCGGCTGTGGCATCGACCGTGCAGCTCTCGAACAGACCGAGGCGGAACTTGTCGCGCAGGAGGCGCCGGGCGCTTTCGTCTATACGCGCCTCGCTCACCCGCCCTGAGCGTGCCAGCTCCACAATCAGCTCCGGGCAGGACTCGCCGCCGAATTGGTCAACGCCGGCATCCAGCGCCTTGACGATGCGCTCGGGCACGCTCAGATGCTCGACGCCCCAGGCGCGGGCCGGGAAGGGCGTGCCCATGATATTGTCATCGGTTAGCACGCCCCAGTCCGTGCAGACGACGCCGTCAAAGCCCATCCGCTCGCGCAGCAAGTCACTGATGACGCCCTTGTTGAACGCGAAGCCCACCTCTTCGTATTCCGTGCCCATGGGCTTGGCGTAGTAAGGCATCATAATGGCTGTGCCCGCTTCGATGGCCGCGGCGAAAGGCGGCAGGTGATAGTCGAAGTTGTCGCCCGGGTATTCTTGCTCCGCGCCATAGGCAAAGTGCGGGTCGCTGCCGTCTTTCTGCGCGCCGCCGCCAGGAAAATGCTTGGTCGTGCAGGCGACGCTCTGCGGCCCCAGCTCGTCGCCCTGGAAGCCGCGGATATAGGCGGCGGTCAGGCGGGCTGTAAGCGACGAATCCTCGCCGAAGGTGCCGTTGATGCGCCCCCAGCGCGGCTCGGTAGCCAGGTCAACCATCGGGTGCAGGGCAGCGCGCAAGCCCACCGCCAGGTATTCTTGGCGGGCGATATCGGCGAATTCCTGCACGAGCTCCGGATCGCCGATGGCCGCGAGGCCCGTCGTCTCGGGCCATTGCGAAAAGCCGGGCGTGCTCATCATAGCGCCCATCTGCTCGTTGAGGGTGTGGCGCGGGTCGCTGGACATGGTCAGAGGGATGCCCAGGCGCGATTGCGCCGCCAGCCCCTGGAGCTGGTTCAGCCACTCGGCAGTCGCGGCCGGCGGCGCCGAGCCTACCAGGTTGAAATGCGTCAGTTCCTTGTCCAGCAGGTCGCGGATCGACACGCCGAAAAATGGATTCGGGCTTACCGCGTCGAAGCTGCCATCGGGGCTGATCATCACCATCGTCTGGAACATCAAGCCGGCTTTCTCTTCCAGGGTCATGCGCGCCAGCAAGTCTTCCACGCGTTCTTCGATCGAAAGCTTCGGGTCTTGATAGGGGAGTCGCTCGCTCATGGGACTGTCCTCGTCTGCCTAATTTAGTTTGTAAAGATCGCTGTACTTGCGCTCAAGGTAATCCAGCAGGGGCGACACGCTCAAGCCTTCGCCGGAGACGCGCGTCAGCAATTCATCGGTGCTGTATGCCCGGCTATGTCGATAGATATTCTCAGTCAGCCAGGTCAGCAGGGTTTGATGGTCGCCCTCGGCCAGCTTCGCGGCGAGATCAGGCATCTGCCTGTGGGCCGCCGCCAGGACTTGCGCCGCCATGATATTGCCGATGGTGTAGGCGGGGAATTTGCCAAAGCCGCCGAACGACCAATGCACATCTTGCAAGACGCCGCGCCGATCATCGGGAGGCGTCAACCCAAGGTATTCTTGCATCTTGGCGTTCCAGACTTCCGGAAGATCGTCAACGGCGATCGCGCCTTCCAGCAGCGCCATTTCGATCTCCGTCCGCAGCATGATATGCAGGTTGTAGGTCACCTCGTCGGCTTCGACGCGGATCAAGCTGGGGCGCACGCGATTGACCGCGCGATAGAAAAGCTCGGCATCGGCATTCGCCAGTTGGTCGGGGAAACGCGCTTGTAGGCGGCCGAAGTGCAGGCGCCAGAAGTCGCGGCTGCGCCCGATCTGATTTTCCCACAGACGCGAGGAGAATTCGTGCGCGCCAGAGCTGGCGCCGCCGACGGCATATTGACCGATGAGGTCGGCTGATAGCGCCGTTCGCGTGAGTTCTGGCGCGATGTTCTGTTCGTAGATGCCATGCCCGGCTTCATGCAGGGCCGCGAAAAGCGACATCGGCAAGTAGTTGGCGTCGTAGCGGGTGGTGATGCGCACATCGTCCCACGTGAAAGAAATCTCGAAAGGGTGCGGCGCGCTATCGAGCCGGCCGCGCTCGTAGTCGAAACCGATCAACGCCGTCAATTCCCGGCATAGCTTTTCTTGCGTTGCCAGGTCGTATTCCGCCTCCCACAGGTTAAGTGGCAGCGGCGCGTCAGCCGCGATGATCCGCTCCAGCAGCGGCAAGACGCGCGCTTTCAGTTCGGCGAAGATTACGCCGAGCCGCGCGGCGGTCATGCCCGGCTCAAACTGGCCAACCAAGGCGTCAAATGGATGTTCATCGTAGCCGATCGCTCCCGCCAACTTGATATTGAGCGCCAGCATCTGTTCCAGATAGGGCTTGAAGCTGGCGAAATCATCCTCGTCTTTCGCGCGCGCCCAGACCGCTTCCGATTCGGCGCCAAGCGCAGCCATCCGCCCGATCAAGTCTGCTGGTATGCGCCGCTGGATTTCGTAGGCGTCGCGGGTCTGCCGCAGTGCGCGCGCCTGATAAGAATCGGGATCGGCGCCTGCGCTCTCGGCTTCGGCCGCGTCCAGCAGGCGCGCTGTTTTATCGCTGACGAAGATCGACTTCGCCAATTTGCTCAAGGTCGCCAATTGCTGCCCCTTGCTGGCTGCGCCGGCCGCGGGCATCATCGTGCGCATATCCCATTTCAGCGCGTTGAGTATGCAGAGCAGGTCGTGGTACTCGGCGATATGCGCTGTCAAATCTTCATAGGCAGGCATTAGTCTCCTCTGCTGGGTCGGGGCGCTGCGGTCGCGTAAGCGGTCATCGCATCGCTGCCCAACGCCAAATTGCGCGCGACGGCTGCGCCATGCTACACTGGACGGGAGTGTCTTAAGTGAACGAAGGTCACGGCAATGCTAACGGACGACATTCGGCTCGAACGGATTGAAGGCGAATACCAGACAACGCGCCGCGCCCAGGACCGCGTCTTTGATAGCATGAATGGCTTGGGCGAGCAGATAAACCGTCTGGAAGAAGCGGTGGATACCAACCGCAAAGGTATCGAAGCCAATAGCAGAGGCATCGAAGCCAATAGTAGAGGCATTGAAACCAACCGCGAAGAACTCCTCCTGCTGCGCCAGGCCGTCGCTGAAAACAGTCGCATGCTCGCCGCGCTCATTGAACACCTCGATGTGCCATATCGACCCATGGGCTTTGACCGTGGCAACTAGCCGTAATCACTAGATCGCCCGCGCAGCGCCGCCGTCGACGCGCAGGGTGGCGCCGGTGATATAGCTGGCCGCCGGCGAAAGCAGAAAGGCGCCGGCCGCGCCGAAGTCGTCGATGGTCCCATAGCGCCCCAGCGGGATGCCGGCCAGGCTGCGCCGCTGTACTTCTTCGATGCTGATGCCCAGCTTCTCCGATGCGACGGCGTCAAGCTGCGCCACGCGGTCAGTGTCAATGCGCCCCGGCACCAGGTTGTTAACGCGGATGCCATCGCCAGCCAGCTCGTCCGCCAGCGTCTTGACCAATCCGGCCACACCGGCGCGCATCACCGTGGACAGCGCCAGGCGCGGAATCGGCTCCCGCACCGAGCCGGACGTCACCGTCAGGATTGAGCCGCCCGCGTTCATCTGCGGCAGCGCGCAGCTGATCATGCGCACGCTGCTGAGAAGCGTCAGCTCGAAAGCCGCCTGCCAATCTTCCTCGCTGAGCTCCTTGACCGTTTTCGCGGGCGGGCCGCCGGCATTCACCAGCAGGCAGTCAATCGCGCCCCAGGCGGCGACGGTCTTGTCCACCCAAGCTTGAATATCGCTCAGTTGGCGTACATCGCAGGCGGTGGCCAAAGTTTCCGCGCCAGTTTCGTCCGCCAGAGTTTGCGCCGCGGCCGCTACTGCGTCGGCGCCGCGGCTGCAAAGCGAGACCTTGGCGCCTTCCGCAGCCAATGCCTTGGCCACGCCGTATCCCAAGCCCTTGCTCGACGCGGCGACCAAGGCGACCTTTCCCTTGAGTCCCAAATCCATGATTCTCTTCCCCGTTCTTTGTGGTTGCGCTGTAACAGTGGACGGGATTATATCGCTTGTATGGGATTTGTTCAGCGGGGAATGCAAAGAGCTCGCTGCTCGTTTGCCACAGAGTACACAGAGGAAAACAGAGGGCACAGAGTCTCTGTGTACTCTAATTCACTCCTATTTGTGAAACTCGCCCAATCTCCAATTTCAATCCCGACGGAAACCGTAGGGGCGAGCCGATGGGTCGCCCGAAATCTATGCTGTAAACAGTAGGCAGCGGGCGAGCCAATGGCTCGCCCCTACAATAGCCATGTCGCTGGTTTCATATTTTGGGTGAGCCAAGTTGCGACTTGCGAGCGGCTGTGTACTTTGTGGCAGTTTTTTCATTACTTACTTGCACTTACTCTTGCGGCAGGGTGAAGCTGAAGGTCGTGCCGTCGGCTTCGACGCTGGTAGCCCAGATGCGCCCGTCATGCGCTTCGATGAAGCCGCGCGCGATCGCCAGCCCCAAGCCCGTGCCACGCGCGCCATCGTTGCCGCGCATGCGCGAGCCTTCGCCGCGATAAAAGCTCTCGAAGAGGCGCGGCAGGACATCTTGCGGGATGAACGAGCCGCTGTTGTGAATGTCCATGCGGACATCGTCGCCCTCGCGCCAGGCGCGCAGGGTGACGCTGACACCGCTTTCGGCGTACTTGATGGCGTTGTCGAGAAGGTTCGTCAGCACGCGCTGGATCTTGTCCGGCGCCATTTGAATCATGTCAATATCGTCTGATACTTCGCCGACCAGCGTGATGCCGTTTTGATCCGCCTTGGCCGTCATACTGCCCAGCGTATCGGAGATCAAGTCGCGGATCGACGCCTGCTGCATGTTCAGCTTGAGATGGCCGACGTCCAGCTGCGCCAACTCGAACAAGTCGTCGATCAGGTGGCTCAGATGCTCGACCTCGGCGCGGCTGCTGTCCAGATAGCGCCGCACGGTCGCTTCATCGTCTACCACGCCATCCAGCATGGCTTCGATCATGACGCGCAGCGATGCCAGCGGCGTGCGCAAATCATGCGATACCCAGGCGGTCAGATCGCGCCGCGTCTGTTCGAGCTGCCGCTTCTGCTCCTCAACCTCCTCCAGATTCCGCGCCATGTCGTTGAAGGTATCGGCCAGTTGCGCGATTTCGTCATTGCCGGAGATCTTTAGGCGCACGGCGAAGTCGCGCCCCGCCAGCGCTTGCGTCGCCTCATGCAGCTTGCTCAGGCGGTCGGTCATGGTTTTGGATGCGAAGAAGCCGATTGTCAGCGCTGACAAACCGGCGAAAACCAGCAAGACCGAGGTCAGCGTGAGATAGTGCGCCTGGATGAAAGTGAGGCGCGCGATCACCCAGACGTTGAGGAAGATCATCAGCACAAGCAGGGCGATCACCATCCAAATCGCCCAGCGCAAACTGCGAAACCATTCCAGGATGCCCAGCCGATAAAATGCGAAGGACAGCAAGGAGCTCATCAGACCAGTTAGCGTCATGAAGGCCAGCAACTGCTCCACTTCGCCGCCGGGCAAGTCAAACATGACCAGCTCGCTGAACAGGGCGCCGGCGATGGGGATCGCCATCACGATGAGGAAGATGATCAGCGGATGCTGCGGCAGTCTAAAATTCAGGCGCATCATCGGGTTTGCACTCCCTACTCCTCGGCCGCCGCTTCAAACTTGTAGCCGACGCCCCAGACTGTCTTCACATAGATCGGCTGGCTCGGGTTCGGCTCCAGCTTTTCCCGCAGGCGGCGCACATGAACCGTCACCGTGCTCTCGTCGCCGTAAAACTCGTAGCCCCAAACCTGATCCAGCAATTGCTGTCGCGTGAATACTTGTCGCGGATGCCGCAGCAGAAACCAGAGCAAGTCAAACTCTTTTGCCGTTAGCGCAGCGCCCTTGCCGTCAACGGTCACAGCGCGGCTGCGCGGGTCGAGCGATAGGCCGGCGAATTCCAGCGGCTGCTCGCTTTCGACTTCGGGCGGGCTGGCGCGGCGGAGGATAACTTTTACCCGCGCGACCAGTTCGCGCGGGCTGAAGGGCTTGGTCACATAGTCGTCGGCGCCCAGCTCCAGGCCGGCCACGCGGTCAACCTCGTTGGAGCGCGCCGTCAGCAGAATGATCGGGATATCGCCTTGCGCGCGCAGCGGATTATGATCGCTATTGCCGCGCAATCGACGGGTGATGGCGAAGCCGTCGACCCCCGGCAGCATGATATCCAGCACGATCAGGTCGGGCTGGCTGTCGTGCAAAATCGAGAGCGCCTCGGGCCCGGTCGCCGCTTCGGTGACTGCGTAGCCCTCCAACTCCAGGTAGCGCCGTACAACTTCCCGTATTGTCCGCTCGTCGTCCACTACCAATATGTTGCGCTGTTTGGCCATATTCCCTCGCCGATTCATAGTTGCCCGTCACTCTTCATTCTAGCTTACATTACGCTTCTATCGGAACGCTTACGCCTTGAGCAGCAGACACGCGCGCGGCTTTGCGGTATGATGACGGGCATTCGAGAGAAACAAGGGAGAGCCTGTACGATGGCCGACGCCGTGAAAAACGCAATCGACTACCTGCATGAGACGCAAGACAAGATGATGGAGGATTACAAGGAATTGCTGCGCTTCCCTTCCATCAGCGCCGACCCCGCGTACGCCGATGATGTCAAAGCTTGCGCCGACTGGATCGTCGGCCAGCTTGAAGCCATGGGCTTCGACAATTGCGAAGCCATCGCGACCGCAGGCCTGCCCGTGGTTTACGGCGAATGGCTCAAAGCCGGCGCCGATAAGCCGACTATCCTGGTCTACGCGCACTACGATGTGCAGCCGGTGGACCCGCTGCCGCTGTGGCATTCGGAACCCTTTGAGGGCGTGATTCGCGACGGCAACATGGTCGCGCGCGGCGCCAGCGACAATAAAGCCGGCGTCTGGGGCAACCTCAAAGTCTTCGAGGCGATGCTGCGCGCGAATGGCGAACTGCCCGTCAATATCAAGATCATGTTTGAGGGCGAGGAAGAGTCCGGCTCGCCCAGCATTGAAGCCTTCGTCGAAGCCAATAAGGAGCGCTTGCAAGCCGACCTGCTGCTGAACTGCGACGGCAACCTCAAGCCGGATGACCCGCAGCTCTGCTATGCCGGGCGCGGCATCGTCAGCGCCGAAGTCCGCGTGACCGGCCCCAGCGCCGATATCCACTCCGGCCTGTACGGGGGCGTCGTGGAGAATCCGCTGCACGTCGCCGGGAAGATCATCGGCTCGTTCCACGATGACGCCGGACGCGTGCAATTGCCCGGTTACTACGACAGCTTAAGAGAAGTCAGCCCGGCCGAGAAAGAACGAATCGCCGCCGGCTTTCAAGACGACGAATTAAAGGAAGGAGCCGGCGTCGCCCATTTCTGGGGCGAGAACATCGCACCGGCATCCGAGCGCGCCACGGTCTACCCCACGCTGGATGTCAACGGCATGTGGGGCGGCTATCAAGGCGCAGGCAACAAAACCATCATCCCGGCCGAAGCCGGCATCAAAATCACCATGCGCCTCGCGCCCGATCAAGACCCGCGAGTCGTCTCGCAGTTGCTCAAGCGGCATGTCGAGAGCTTCGCCAGCGATACCGTCGCCGTCAGCTGCGAGATCGGCGAAGAAGCCTGGTACTTCGAACTGGTCACCGACGGTCCCTGGCTGGAGGCGGTGCAATCCGCGATTGAAGCGACGGTGGGCGGGCGCGCCCAACTGGTCCGCACTGGCGGCTCGATTCCTATCCTCGGCGTCTTCAACCGGATGATCGGCCTGCCCATCACCGGCTTCGGCTATGGCGATGGCGAAGGCATCCACTCCCCCAACGAGCATCTGAAAATCGACACGTTTGTCAAATCGCTGGAAGCGGCTGTGCGGCTGTATCACAATTTGGGGGGAGTCGCGGATTAGCGCCGCCAGACAGACTCGATAAGTTTGTAGGGGCGACCTAATAGGTCGCCCGCTAAATCAGCAGCCCCAGCGCCACGAAGACCAAGCCCAGCAGCACAAAGAGATAAGCCGAGCGCTGCGTCTTTTCGTCCCAGGCCTCGGTTCGCTCGGGGTTGTCGGCTCGCCAGCGCGGCTCAAGCGAATACAGCCGCCACACGATATCGCGCCGGAAGACGCAGAGCGCGGCCAGCAGCCAAAACGCCAGCCCGCCCAGAATCAGAATCCAGTCACCCATGCAAAGTTCTCATTGCCTTTACGTTGAAAGACGGGCGACTCACCGAGTCGCCCCTACAAAGTCGCGATTGTATCCCTAATTCGGCTGCAAGATGATCTTGGCGTCTTCGCGGCTCTCCAGGCGCTTGAAAGCCGCAATGGCATCATCCAACGGCAGGCGCGCGCTGACCATCTGGCGCATGTCGATGCGCCCGGCCGCCATCATGCTGATCACGTGCTGGAAGGGGCCGCCGGCGTGCCCCAGCGAGCCGGCATACTGCACGCCCATGCGCTTGTACGCCACGATCGGCACGGTCGGGTTGGCCTCGCCCATGCCGATGTCGATGATTGATGAATTCACCGCCAGGCAGCGGTCGAGCCGCTCGATGGTCTGGTCGGCGAAACCGGCGCATTCCACCACATAATCGACGCCGCGCCCCAGCGTCTGCTCCATGATGACCGCGTCCAGGTCGATGCCGATGGGGTCAAAGGCGGCGCTGGCGCCCATCTTCATGGCGGTGTCGCGCCGGCTCGCCGAGGGGTCGAAGACGATGACCTGCCCGGCGCCGGCGGCGATGACCAGCGCTTGCGCCGCCAAGCCAATCGGGCCCGCGCCGAAGATCACGACATTGTTGCCCGGCTGCCAATTATGCAGGCGGTTGAACAGCCCTTGATAGGAGACGCCGGTCGGCTCGACCATGGCGCCCATGACCAGCGCTTCCTCTTCGCCGTAGCGCTCGGCGATTTCGTCCAGCTTCCAGCAGTACTTGGCGCGGACGGGCAGGTATTGCGCCATCGCGCCCGGGATTGTGAAACCGGTTTCTTCGATATCCAGGCAGTGATTGACGAAACCCTTGCGGCAGGCGATGCATTCGCCGCACCATTGAATCTCCTCGACCGCGACCAGGTCGCCAACGCGCAAGCCCTTGACTTCCGGCCCGACCTCGACGATGCGCCCGGCGTACTCGTGGCCGATGATATTCGGCGTATGCACCAGGCCCGGGTAGACCATGTAGCCGTCGGCGCCCGCCTCGTACATGTGCATGTCCGAGCCGCAGATGCCCACCGCCGCCACCGCCAGCAACGCCTGATCGGGCTTGAGCGCCGGGTCGGGCACATCGCCAAGCTCGATTCGCGGACGCTTCCAGGTCATATTAGCGTTGCGCGGTCGGCGCAGCTTACGCTCGCTATCGGTCAAGTCGTAGCCGGGCTTGGGCGCCCAGTCGGCTGTCAGGGTCAGTGCTTTCATGGTCGGCTTCCTTTCCTTCACCACAGAGGAAAATGAGGGCACACAGAGGGCACAGAGGAATGTCTATTGCTTCAACGCTCACTCAACGTATACCACAGCTCTTCCTGTGAACTTTCGCTGACAAAACATTGATGGAAGGCTTTACTCGGTACCCTCGTGTTTTACTCTGTGTAGTAGGGCAGTGTCTACGCGCCCCTCGGTGGCAAATGCTTGTGCATGACTCGCTTGCGATTACACTTAGTTGTTCACGGCGTGGAAATCGTTCCATTGCGCTTTGTAGTCGCGCATGCCTTCCAGTACCTTGTATGTGCTTCGTCCCAGGGCTTTCCTTGTCTTTTCATTGCTGGTGACGATGCGGAAAGGGATATTCATGTGTCGATAGCGGTCAAGCACGACTGGATCGGTCGGCACAGGCACGATAAGCGTCCGGTCGACATTGAAGATATCGGCGAAATGATAAGCGAACTGCAAGCGGCTGACCGCCTCGCTGCCCCAGCAGTGGAAGACGCCGTTTTCGTCGTGCTCGGCCAGGCGCAGCAGCATCTCAGCGCCGTCAGACGCCAGGGTGGCATGCGCGACCTCGTTGACCTTGGGACCGGTCCAGATCTCTGCGATTAAGCCGCGCGAGAGCTGGTCCACCACATAATTGCCCAGGTCGAAGCCGACATCGTTCTGCTTGCGCAGCAGCGACGGCGTGCTGTAGTTGATGCCGTAGACGCCAGCCAGCCGGCCGATGCCGTAGCTCAAGCCGTGCACGCCCATGATATCGCGCTCGCAGACCGCTTTCATGAAGCCATAGAAGAGCACCGGCATGGGCGGCGAGTCTTCGTCTACTAACGGCTGTTGGCCGTCGAAGACCCAGTCGGACGAGACGAAGACGTAACGCGCGCCGATCTCCGCGCAGCTCCGCGCGAATGCCAGGTTGCCGCCCACAGTGGCCCCCCAGACGGCGGCGCGATTGGCGTCCATGTAGGCGTGATCCAGGATGGCCGCGCAGTGAATCACGGCATCGGGCTTGTAGCGCCGCAGCGACGCCCGCACGGCGTCAGCATCGGCCATATCCAGCGGATCCAATTCGTAGTCGACATCCCACTCCGGTTCGGGCCCGTACTGCGAGGCGATGATTTCGATGTCGCCGCGCGCCCGCGCCAGCCGGATGATATTGCTGCCGACCAGTCCGGTGCCGCCGGTGATATAGAGTCGCATACTTGTCCTTTCGCCGGTTGCGAGTATGAGCCGCGAAGCGCGTTGCAGCCAGCGCGCTAAACATATATGATAGTCCTCGCCTTGTCAATCAGCCGCGTACGCGATGACTAGCTGGAGTGAACGCACTATGCTCGAAGGCATCGCCCCGATTTTATTCACGCCCTTTGACGAAAACGGCGAAATCGACGCCGACGGCCTGCGCAAAATCGCGCGCTTCGAAGTCGACGGCGGCGTGCACGCTATCGGCATCAATGGTTTCGCCAGCGAAGCGTACAAGATGACCGATGGCGAGCGCCTTGAGAATGTCGAAATCGTCGCCGGCGAATTGGCTGGGGCGCTGCCGCTCGTCATCGGCATCGCGCCAACCAGCCTGGAAGCGGCGGTCAAGCAAGCGCGACAGCTTGCGCCCTATCGGCCGGCCGCCCTGATGACGCTGCCGCCGGCGACCATGGATAACGGCCCGCGCGCGCTGGTTGACTTCTACATCGACTTTGGCCGCGTCTGCGATGTGCCCATTATCATCCAGCAGGCGCCGCATATCCCGATGTATCGCCATACTGAGCTGCCCGCGGAAGCGCTGGCCGAGATCGCCGATCGCGCGCCCAGCGTGAAGTACTTCAAGCTCGAGGGGCCCGGCTCGGCCGCGAAGATGAAAGCGCTGGCGCCCTTGCTCGCCGAAGACCGGCGGATGTTCGGCGGCGGCGGGGGCATCAGCGCGCTCGACGAATTGCGCAGCGGCGCCGGCGGCTTGATTCCGGGCGTCGGCTTCAACGAGATCTTCCTCGCCGCCTGGGGCAAGTGGACGCGGGGCGAAGCCGACGCGGCGGCAGGCATCATCAAAGCTGGCGACGCCTTGATCAAAGCGGTCTCCGGCAGCGGCCACGAATTCTCGCTGCACATGCGCAAGCAGCTGATGAAGCGCTACGGCGCCATCACATGCGCCCATGTCCGCCGCCCGACGCCGCCCTTCGACGAAGGTGTTTTGCCCGCCTTCTTTGCTATAGTTGACGCGCTTGACCTGCGCGTTTCCAGAGCCTGACAGCTGTATGTTAGCGTCGCCCTAGTTCGTGCGAGTAAGTTACGAAAGTGCTTACCACAGAGGATAATGAGGATACACAGAGGGCACAGAGAAAAGCAGTTTTGCGAAGATAGGCCAGCGAGTTTTTCATTTGTTGGAGGGCTGCCTGAATTGCGGCAGAATCGAAACATTACAAATCCCTCTGTGCTCTCTGTGTAGCCTCGTTCTCCTCTGTGGTAAAAGAAAAGTCACTTGAGACGAGATTTGCGCGACTCACTAGAGTTCACACAGAATCAGACAGGAGACCAATCCATGCAACTGACCGGCCAAAACTACATTGCAGGCGCGCTATCGGCGGAGGGCGCCGATACGTTCTTCAGCGTCGATCCACGTGATAAATCGAGCGGGGACTTGCCTTTCCACAACGCCACCCGCGACGAGGTCGACCGCGCGGTCAGCGCTGCCGTCTCCGCCTTCGACGAGATCCGCCGCTTTCCCTCGAGCAAGATCGCTGAATTCCTCGACGAAGTCGCCGCCCAGATCGAAGCGCTGGGCGATGACCTGCTGCACACCGCCGACCGCGAGACCGGGCTCGGCTTGCCGCGCTTGACCGGCGAACGCGCGCGCACGACCGGGCAAATCCGCTCATTCGCCGCGCTGCTGCGCGATGGCGCTTACTTGCGCGCCATCATCAATAGCGAGGCGCCGGGCCAGCCCGCCATCAAGCAGATGCAATTCCCGCTGGGACCGGCGGCGATATTCGCCGCCAGCAACTTCCCTTTCGCTTTCGCCGTCGCCGGCGGGGACAGCGCCTCGGCCTTAGCCGCCGGCTGCCCCATTGTCGTCAAGGCGCACCCGGGCCACCCGGCCACCTCCGAACTGTTCGCGCGGGCCATCTCAGCCGCGGTCGAAACGCAGGGCTTTCCCGCCGGAACCTTCTCCATGCTGCAGGGCAGCGGCATTGATGTCGGGGGGTGGCTGGTGGAGCACGACGGCATTGAAGCGGTCGGCTTCACCGGCAGCTTGCGCGGCGGCCGCGCCATTCACGATATCGCCGCGCGCCGTCCCCGTCCCATCCCCGTCTATGCCGAGATGGGCAGCGTCAATCCGGTGGTCATCACCCAGGCCGCTCTGGCCGCGCGCGCCGACGAAATCGCCGAGGGTCTCGTCGGGTCCGTGACGATGGGCACAGGGCAATTCTGCACCAATCCCGGCTTGATCCTGCTGGAAGACAGCGGCGCCTCGCGCGATTTCATCGCTTCCGTGTCCGACCAGATGGGCGCGGCGCCTGCCGGCGTCCTGCTGAACCAGGCGGTCGCGTCCGGCCTGGATAGCGCAGTCAGCCAAACCGCCGCCAACGCGCGCATTGAGGTCTTGACCGGTGGCGACCCCGCCGCCGACGGCGACGCCTTCGGCTACAGCAATACCGTCATGCAGACCAGCGCCGCCGCCATCCGCGCCGATGATCGCCTGCAAGTCGAGCACTTCGGGCCGGTGACGCTCTTCGTGCTCTGCGACGACAGCGCCGACTTGCGCGCTACGGTGGGCGCGCTGGAAGGCAACTTGACCGCTACGGTGCATGCCGAGGCCAGCGAGCTGGGGGACATCGGCGACCTGCTGCATCAACTGCGCGAGAAGGCCGGGCGCGTCATCTGGAACGGCTTTCCAACAGGAGTCGCGGTCGTGCCCGCTATGCAGCACGGCGGTCCCTATCCCGCCACGACGGCGCCGGGCACGACTTCCGTCGGCACAAACGCCATCTACCGCTTCATGCGCCCCATCGCCTTCCAGAATGTGCCGGACGCGCTGCTGCCGCCGGCATTGCAGGACGGGAATCCGCTGGGGATTCTGCGGCTGGTGGATGGGGTGTATACGACTGGGGTGGTGTAATCCAGGCCTTAGAGGCATATAACTTGCGACGACAGAGCTTTCCGCTCACGGCTAGATACGCATGTCAAAATGAAACAATAGGGAGATAGGGTACTGTAGTGGCACATTGGCGAGTATTGTTCAGCTTGGAGAGTTGGGAGGAATTCATCAAGCGCGGCGCAAACGTAATGGGTTTTTCCGAAAAGAAGTGGTCAATGGTTCAAAAGATACAGCCCGGTGATCAGCTTCTGTGTTATATGATCAAGCAGAAGTGTTTCTTCGCCATTCTGCAGGTAACAGGAAAGCCGTTTCACAGTACCGACAGAATTTCGGAAGACGGAGATTATCCGGCGCGAGTAAGCGTTATAGTAGTGCTCGATTTGAAGCCGGAGATGGCAGTACCTGTCGTCGGATTAATTGGCGAGTTGTCGTACCTACCTTTTGAGAGTTCAAAGTCGTGGGGTGTCCACTTCAGAGGATTACCAAAACCGGAAAGTAAGGCCGATGCTGATAAGATAGTTGCTGCCTTGCAAGTTGCCAAAGGGTCGAATGGGCCTCTGTCCAAAACGCCTGTAAAACACAGCCATGATGAAATTCAGTGGCTTCTGCTGTCACTCGGAAACGCCATAAAACTGGATCTGTGGGTAGCAAAAAATGATCGACATAGGTCTTTTCAAGGCAACGAGTTTTCTGAGTTTCCAAAGCTCCGAAGCAGACTTCCCATCCAATTTGATTTGGCAACTCAGCGTACAATAGAGCTAATTGATGTCTTGTGGCTTAAGGGCAACAGCATTATTGCCGCGTTTGAAATTGAGCATACGACTTCAATCTATTCCGGGATTCTAAGAATGTCCGATTTGTTAGCGCAGCAACCTAACATCAATATTGACCTCTATATCGTTGCGCCGGACGTTCGTCGCGATAAGGTGAAGACTGAAATCAATCGTCCTACGTTTAGGAATCTTGGACTGCCCCGACACTGTCGCTACATCGGCTATTCGAAACTCACGAAGAAAATAGAGCAGGCGAAACGCGGCGGTTTCCTGCATCATCTTAACCACACGATTCTGGACGAGTTAGCCGAAAGATTGACCAACTGAAACAGCCCCATCGTCTGATGAGGCTGTTTTCGCTGTTCCAAGTATTTTGCGGCAGTTACTTCAAGACCGCCACCAGCACGGCGATGATGCTGATTAAGAATGGCAGCGCGTACTTGAGCGTGTCGACCGCGCCTCTGAAACGGCTTTCCTTCTCGCGCAGCTCGCGGATTTCGCCGCCATGTCTACGGAGTTCTTCGTTTTGTCTGTTTAAAGTGTCGCCGAATTGATCGAAGGTCGAGCGGAACTCTTCTGTCTGCGCTCGTATCGCGCTCTGGACTTCGGTACGGATGTAATCCATGATTTCAACCTTGAATTCCGCGAGATCAGCTTTTGTGGCCAAGGACTTCATCTCGCCTTCAATGGTCGAGATTCGCCGTTCATGATCGTTGTTAAGTTCCGCCATAGTGGATTCCAGTGAGTTTTGAGCCAATTCCACGCTGCCACTATTTTATCACAACTCACAATGAATTGGTCAAGAAATCCACGGCCAAGGGCGTACGCAAAACGGGCGACTCACAGGGTCGCGTAGACACTGACCGTCAGTCGCCCCTACAAAACCTCTGTGCCCTCTGTGCCTCTGTGGTGAATCAATCCTCCAGCGTGCTCAGATCCCCCAGCGGCTGGCCCAGCGCCTGCGCCTTGAGCACGCGCCGCATGATCTTGCCGCTGCGCGTCTTCGGCAAGCCCGCCACAAACTCGATCTGCGCCGGCACCGCGATCGGACCCACCTCATGCCGCACATGTGCCTTGAGCTCCGCCTCCAGCGCTTCCGAGCCGTCCACGCCTTCCACTAAAATGCAATAGGCGAAGATCTTGTTGCCGCGCAATTCGTCCGGGATGCCGATCACCGCCGACTCCGCCACCGCGCTGTGGCTGACCAGGCCCGACTCGACCTCCGCCGTGCCCAGCCGATAGCCGCTCACTTTCAGCACATCGTCGTTGCGGCCGATCACCCACAGGTAGCCGTCTTCGTCGCGCCGCGCCGTATCGCCGGCCAGATACCAGCCTTGCGCGCGATACTTCTCCCAATACTGGCTGATGAAGCGTTCGTCATCGCCGTAAACGGTGCGGATCATGCTCGGCCAGGGGGACTTGATGACCAGGTTGCCGTCCTCGTTGTCGCCGACCGGGGCGCCGTCGTCATCGACGATATCGACCTCGATACCGGGGAAGGGACGCGTGGCGCTGCCCGGTTTCAAACCCACCGAGGGCAGCGGCGTGATCATGAAGCCGCCGGTCTCCGTCTGCCACCAGGTGTCGATAATGGGGCAGCGTTCCCCCCCGATGACGCGGTGATACCAGCGCCAGGCTTCGGGGTTGATCGGTTCGCCGACCGAGCCCAGCAAGCGCAGGCTGCTCAAGTCGTGCCGGGCGGGCCAGGCTTCGCCGAAGCGCATCAAGCCGCGGATGGCAGTGGGCGCGGTGTAGAGTATCGTCACGCCGTAATCGGCCACGATCTTCCACCAGCGGTCGGGGTAGGGATATGTCGGCGCGCCTTCGTAGATGATGCTGGTCGCGCCCAGAATCAGCGGCGCGTAGACGATATAGCTGTGCCCGGTGATCCAGCCAGGGTCAGCCGCGCACCACCAGCGGTCTTCTTCTTTGATGTCGAAGGCCCATTCCAGCGTGGTCGCAGTATAGACCTGATAGCCGCCGTGCGTATGCAGCACGCCTTTGGGTTTGCCGGTCGTGCCGCTGGTGTACAAGATGAAGAGCGGGTCTTCGGCGTCCATGACCTCGGTTTCGGCTTGCGTCGAGGCGATGGGCAGCGCCATCAAATCGTGATACCAGTAGTCGCGGCCCGATTCCATGGCGATGTCGTGCCCGGTGCGCTTGACGACGATCACCGTCTCCACCACCGGCGAGCGTTGCACCGCTTCGTCCACGGTGTCCTTGAGGCGCACGATTTTGCCGCGCAGCCAGGCGCCGTCGCAGGTGATCAGAACTTTGCTCTGCGCGTCCTCGATGCGGCTGGCCAGCGCCTGCTCCGAGAAGCCGCCATAGACCACGCTGTGGGGCGCGCCGACTTTGGCGCAAGCCAGCATGGCGATCGCGATCTCCGGCACGCGGCCCATGTAAATGGTGACACGGTCGCCTTTCTTGACGCCCATGCCGCGCAGCACGTTGGCGAATTTATTGACTTCCTGCCACAGCCGCCAATAGGACAGCGAGAGCTTTTCGCCGTCTTCGCCCTCCCAGATGATCGCCAGCTTGTTGCGCCGCCAGGACTTCACGTGGCGGTCCAGGGCGTTGAGGACCATATTGGTCTTGCCGCCGACAAACCACTTGTAGAAGGGCTTGCTGCTGTCATCGAGGACCTGGTCCCACTTCTGATACCACTCGAGCGCTTCCGCGCGCTTGGCCCAAAAGGCGGCCGGGTCCTGGCGCGCCAAGTCATACACCGCCTCGTAGTCAGGCACGTTCGCCTGCGCCACCATTTCCGCCGTCGGGCGATACCATTCGCTGGTTGGAGGGGTAAAACCTTGCTCGGCCATAGGGAACTCCTTCAGGTCATATCTCTTGCTGGCGAATTCGTAGCGCCCATTATAGACCATTGACGCCCCATGTCGAATGCCGCGCGTATGCCCGCTTGCGCAGTTCCGCTCGCTTCAGTTACACTCCGAAATTGTGGCCCGGGTAAAGGAACCTTAACGATGAAGCTCTCACGACTGTTCGCATTGTTCGCTATACTGCCCGCGACCGCGTTGCTTGGCGGATTGCTGATGATAGTCATGGCTGACGAAATCGCTTGGGGATACAAAGGAAATACAGGTCCAGGCTATTGGTTCGAGCTGGCGCCGGATTTTGCGTTGTGCGGCGAAGGCAAGGCGCAATCGCCCATCGACATTCGCGACGCTGTCGAAACCGATCTGGTAGATATTGATTTTCACTACGGCGAAGCGGCAAGCGCTATCGTCAACAACGGGCATACCATTCAAGTGGATGTGGCCGCGGGCAGCGCCATCGTCTACAACGGCATCGGCTACGACCTGCTGCAATTCCACTTCCACGCGCCTAGCGAGCACACCATCGCAGGCGAGGCGGCGCCGATGGAAGTCCATTTTGTGCACAGCGATCCAAATTCGGGCGCGCTTGCGGTAGTCGGCGTGTTGCTGACGGCGGGCGAAGCGGACAACGAAGCGTATGCCCCGGTCCTGGATGCGATGCCGGCAGAAGTCGGCGAGCCGCAAGCGCTGTCGTCGCCGCTGGCCCTGGACGCGCTCCTGCCCGAAGCGAAGGGCTACTACGCCTACCAAGGCTCGCTGACCACGCCGCCCTGCAGCGAAGTCGTCCGCTGGCTCTTGCTCGATACGCCGGTGGCATTGTCCGTCGAACAGATAGCCGCCTACACCAGTCTCTACGACAGCAACGCGCGGCCCGTCCAGCCCCTGGGCAAGCGCGACCTGCTGCACACGCGCCGCTAAGCCGAGTTGCCGGGCCTGTCGCTGCTTTCGCGGACGACGAGCTCGCAAGGCATCACAACTTGGACCGGCGTGTCATGTGGCTTCTTGATGATGCTGTGCAGCCTTTGCATGGCGATATGCCCCATGGACAGGCGTTCGTTGGTCACGGTGGTCAAGGCCGGCGCCGGATAAACGTCAGGCGGCATATCGTCGAAGCCGACGATGCTGATATCTTGCGGAACGCGCAAGCCCGCTTCCCTTATGGCGGGTATGGCGCCCAGCGCCGTGCGGTCGCTGACCGCGAAGACGGCAGTCGGGGGTTCGCCACGGGACAGCAGCGCTTTCATTTCGCGATAACCTTTGTTGGGCACGCCGCTGGACAAGGGGCGCTGGACGAGTTCCGTATCGACGCCGAGGCCGGCGTCGATCAAGGCGTTGAGGCAACCATGATAACGCTCGGTCAGGCTCTTGTATTTCCGCGGTCCCTGGATGACGGCGATACGCCGATGTCCCATGTCGATCAGGTGCCGGGTCGCCAGATACGCGCCGCGATAATTGTCGACGACAACGCTGTTCAAGGGTTGCAGATCGCTCTGATTGTCGACCGTGACCAGGGGCATGCCGCTGCTGATGATGAGCCGGAGCAGCGGGTCGGTGATATCGCCGCCGCCCAGGGCCAGCAAGCCCTCGATTGAACCTTCCGCCACCAGACGCGGCAAGGTCTCAGTCGGCTCGTCTATCACGCTGACCGCGATGCTATAGCCGAGGCCTTCCGCTTCTCGTTGTATGCCGCTTGTCACATCGGCGTAGAAGATATCGCCGGTCAAAAGCTTGGGCAGCTTCTCGACCAGCACGCCGATGAAGCTCGTTGCTTGCTGCCTGGGTCTGCTGGCGCGCGGCACGTAGCCCAGTTCGTCAATGGCGTCGGCGATGCGCCGCCGCGTCTCCAGGCCGAGCCCGGGCCGCCCGTTGAGGTACATTGACACGGCCGACGGCGAAACGCCGGCTCGCTTGGCGACATGAGAAATCGTGGGTCGCGCCATCGGCTGGAAATTCCGAGTTTACTAAAAGCACTTTGATTTTACTAAAACGCCTCGCGTCTCGCCAGTGCTCAGCTAAACTTGTCATGCTGTGGCATGTTTTAGTAAAAGCAGTCCCGCAGAATAGTAAATTATACTAAACTTCTAGCTAATCCCTTGACTTGTTTTAGTAAATGGTATATGCTCGCACTGCTAGGCAATTTAATTCGGTTAGGGAGAATCGATCATGTCCAAGAGAATTACACGACGCGACTTTTTGAGGTACACCGGCATGGGCAGCGCCGCGGCCTTTGCCTCCGCTTATGGCATGCCGCTCGGCACGGCCTTCGCCCAAGCCCCGCCGACAGACATCGCCGAACATCTGGTTGTCTACAACTTCGGTGGCGCGCAGCATCAGGAGGTGTTCGCCAACGCAATCGCCCGCTTCAACGAAGTCTATCCCAACGTCACGGTGGAAGACCTTTATATTCCATCCACCGAAGGCTGGGGCGGTTTCACTACCAATATCCTCCTGCGCATCCGCAGCGGTTTGCAGACGGATGTCATCGCTATCGCTATCGAAGGCGCGCACGAGTTGATCGCTTCCGGCGCGCTGTTGCCGCTGGACGACTTCATCGCCGCGGAGCCGGCCCTGCAAGAAGTAGAAGCCGACTCTCACCCGGCGCTGGCTGCTGGTCTTGCCGGGCGCGACGGCAATACCTACTTCATCACCCGTGAGTGGAATAACATGATTATCCACTACAACACGAACATGTTTGACGCGGCCGGCTTGGGCACGCCCGATCCCATGTGGACCTGGGACGACTTCCTCGATGCCGCGCTAACGCTCACCACGGGCGAAGGCGGCGACAAGGTCTTCGGCTACGTCATCCCCTTCTTCTTCTTCGGCTTGCAGCCCTGGTTCCACACCAACGGCACCGGCGTCTTGAATGACGACTGGACGCAATCCAACCTCGATGACCCCAAGATGCTTGAGTCGGTGAAGTTTATCCACTCCCTGGTGCATGAGCACGGCGTGTCGCCCGCGCCTGAAGGCACGGATATGCTGGGCCTGTTCACATCAGAACGCGCCGCTATGACAGCGTTCGGGCGTTGGACCTTCGCCAATTACATCGCCAACGACTTCCGTCAGGTCGATGTCGTGCACTGGCCGCGCAACGAAACTGGCACGACGGTCTTTGGCTCCGGCGGCTGGGCAATCACCAAGAGCGCAAATAATGTGCCGCTGGCGCTGGAACTGATCAAGGAATTCTCCAGCATCGAAACCGATGTCGATTCCATCCGCTTCGGCACCTTCATCCCGTCGCGGCGCTCTTCCGCGCTGAGCGAGCAATTCATGGCCTTCCCCGAGCATGCGAATTACTTCTGGGAGAGCCTGGACGACATCAAGCCCGTGCCGTCGCCGGCCAATTTCGCCGAAATGGCGGAGATCTTCATGCGCCACATGGGCGACATCATGGCCAACATCGCCACGCCTGAGCAAGGCTTGGAAGCCGCCCATACTGAATTGACCGCCGCCATGGACCGCCTGGCCGAGCGGATGGGTTCGTAAGCCGCTGATTTGCATAGTACACTAGAAGCCTGCAAGAGCAATCTTGTGGGCTTCCCTTTTCATTGAACGCAGGAAGATTCCGGCTAATGTTGTCACCCAAGCGCAGCGAAGCTCTGGCGGGCTACTTATTCATTCTGCCAACTTTCATCGGCTTCGCGATATTCATCTTGTATCCGCTCGTGGAATCGCTTCGGATCAGCTTCTATGAATACAGCATCCTGGGCGATTCCTATTATGTCGAGCTGGACAATTATTCCAGGCTCATAAGCGACAGCCGGCTGCGCAAAACTTATGGCAATACGATTGTGTTCACCGGCTTCGCGGTCTTCTTTAATGCGGGAATCGGCTTGCTGCTGGCGGTTTTTCTCAATCGGCGCATGCCGGTGCTGATGCGCAACTTCTATCGCTCGGCTTTCTTCTTCCCCATCTTGATCGCCCATACTTATATCGCCGTCATCTGGCAATACCTGTACCAGCAAGACACCGGCGTCATCAACTATTATCTCAGCTTCCTCGGCGTTGATCCCATACCGTGGCTTAGTCATCCGGCCTGGGCGATGGCAGCCATCATCATCATGGATGTCTGGAAGAATACCGGCTTCGCCATGCTGGTCTTCCTTGCCGGCTTGCAGAGCATCCCGCATGAATACTACGAGGCGGCGCAGCTTGACGGCGCCAACGAACGCCAGCTGTTCGCCCGCATCACGATCCCTCTGCTGAGCCCGTCAATCTTTTTCATCCTCGTCATCTTCATGATCGGCGCGTTGCAAGTCTTCGACTCCATCATCGTGCTCACCGACGGCGGGCCGGGCGACGCCACGCGCAGCGTCGTCATGTACATTTATCAGCAGGCGTTTCAGCGGCTGGATTTTGGGTACGCCGCCGCCGTTTCCTGGACGCTATTCCTGGTCATCATGGCGGTCACCCTGGTGCAATTCCTGGTGAGCCGCCGCTGGGTCCACTACGAATAGTCGAGCGAAGGCCATTGTGTCGTGATTGCCCAAACCAAAGCGCCGTTTACCGCCGGAAGAGAGATCATCCGGCAGAGCCGCAAACCGCTGAAGTGGCAGGACATCCTCTCTTACAGCGTGTTGACGCTGGCCGCGCTGCTGGTCTTGATGCCACTGCTCTGGATGTTCTCGACATCGCTGCGTCCGCTCGCCGACAGTTACAAGCTGCCGCCGCAGTGGCTGCCGACAGATTGGCGCTGGGAGAATTATCTGGCGCCCTTTGAATCGAATGTGCCCTTCGAGCTATTCTTCCTCAACAGCCTCAAGATCGCAGCTTTGACAACATTGGGCCAATTGATATCTTGCTCGATGGCGGGTTACGCCTTCGCGCGCCTGCGTTTCCCGGGGCGCGATCTCTTGTTTATGTTCTTGCTCGCTTCTTTGATGGTGCCCGGCCAGGTGACGATTATCCCGATCTATCTGATGATGGCGGAACTGAAGCTGGTAAACACGCACGCGTCTTTGATCCTGCCCGCGCTGATCAGCGTCTTCGGCGTGTTCTTGATGCGGCAGTTTTTCAAGCAGATGCCGCAGGAGCTCTTTGACGCCGCGCGCGTCGACGGCGCCGGGCACCTGCGTTCCTTCGTGCAGATCGCCGTGCCGCTGGCCGGGCCCGGTCTGGCCACCTTGGGCATCATCACCTTCAACGCTACCTGGAACGGCTATTTCACCGCGCTGATTTTCCTGACCTCCTGGGAGAAGATGACCCTGCCCCAAGGCATCGCGCTGCTGACCGGTTACATGAACTCTGGCAATCCTTCGGTGGTGATGGCGGCCGTGGGTTTGGCGATTTTGCCTGTGCTGCTCGTTTTCCTGGTGGCGCAGCGCTGGATCATCGAAGCCCTGACGCGCTCGGGATTGAAGGGATGACACCAGCGGATTACAAGCGTGGGAGCCATTTCGAAATTCAAGCGGGCGACCCATCGGGTCGCCCCTACGTTGTCAGCCACATGAGAATAGTCGACCTACCAATGAGTTATGGGATAAAGCGATGACAGTATCAAACGGTTACCCCACTTTGGTCAGTTACGATCAAGACCATCTGCGACAGATTGGTTTGCCGCTCGGCGGCATCGGCACGGGCGTGGTCTCGCTGGGCGGCCGCGGCAACTTGCACGATTGGGAAATAGTCAATCGCCCGGCCAAGGGCTACGACATCGAGCAGACTTTCTTCGCCCTGTACACGCGCGACAGCGACGGCGCCGCGGCAGTGCGGGCGCTGGAAGGCGTCATCCCGCCGGCCGATTACGAAGGCGCGCGCGGCGCCCTCATTCCCAACCACGGCTTGCCGCGCTTCCGCCAATGCAGTTTCGAAGCCGCTTATCCTTTCGGCAAGGTGACGCTCAGCGACCCGGACGTCCCGCTGCGCGCCGAGCTGCAAGCCTTCAACCCGCTTATTCCGACCGACAGCGACAACAGCGGCATTCCGGTCGCCATCCTGCGCTTCGTATTGAGCAACGACACCGACGGCGACATTGAGGCGGCGGTTTGCGGCAGCTTGCAGAACTTCATCGGCGCGGACGGGACCAGCGGCGCCGCCAACGACAACTACAACAGCTATCGCGAAGCGGACGGACTGGCCGGCCTGTTTATGGGTTCGGCGGGCGTTGATCCCGATGCGCCGCAGTGGGGCACGCTCGCGCTGACGACGCCTCAGCGCGCTGGAATCACCCATCGTACCGCCTGGGCCAACGTTACCTGGGGCGATTCCCTGCTCGATTTCTGGGACGACATCAGCGCCGACGGCCGGCTAAACGAACGCGAGCGCGACGGCAAAGCCAACCCCACCGGCTCGCTGTCAGTCGCCTTGTCCGTGCCCGCCGGCGGAAGCGCCGAGATAATCTTCTTCCTTAGTTGGCATTTCCCCAACCGCATGACCTGGGCCGAGGCCGGTCGCAGCCATCAGGACAGCCCGCTGCAGCGCGGCGTGCGCATCGGCAACTACTATACGACGCAATACGCTGACGCCTGGGCGGCGGCTGCTTACACGGCGGCCAACCTCGATACGCTCGAAGCCGAAACGCGCGCCTTCGTGAACGCCGTCTGCGAAGCCGACCTGCCCGATGTCGTCAAGGAAGCGGCGCTCTTCAATCTCAGCACGCTCCGCTCGCAGACGGTCTTTCGCACGCCCGACGGCTACACCTTCGGCTGGGAAGGCTGTGACGACACCGCCGGTTGCTGCTTCGGCTCTTGCACGCACGTCTGGAATTATGAGCAAGCGACCGCCTTCCTCTTTGGCGAGTTAGCCCTGGGCATGCGCGAGGTCGAGTTCAACTACGCCACGCGCGCCGACGGCGGCATGAGCTTCCGCGTTGACCTGCCGCTGCAGCACGCGCAGTCCTGGTCGCTGGCGGCCGCCGACGGGCAGATGGGCTGCATCATGAAGCTCTACCGCGATTGGCAGCTGAGCGGCGATAGCGAGGCGCTGCGCGGGATGTGGCCCCATGCGCGCAAAGCGCTCGAGTTCTGCTGGCTGCCCGGCGGGTGGGATGCTGACAAAGACGGCGTTATGGAAGGCTGCCAGCACAATACCATGGACGTGGAGTATTACGGACCCAACCCGCAAATGGGCATCTGGTACCTCGGCGCGCTGCGCGCCATGGAGGAGATGGCGCGCCACCTGGGCGAAGAAGATTTCGCCGCCGACTGCCGCCGGCTCTACGAGAATGGCAGCGCCTATCTGGACGCCGAGCTCTTCAACGGCGACTATTACGAGCATGACATTCAGCCGGCCGCGGGACGAGACGCGGTCCTGAACATGCTCATCCACAGCAGCATGGGCGCGGCTGACCCGGCCGAGCCGGTCTTGCAGCTGGGCGCAGGCTGCCTCGTCGATCAACTGATTGGTCAGCTGCTCGCGCACGTCTCCGGCCTGGGCTACTTGACGGACGAAGCGAATGTCAAGCGCACGCTTAGCAGCATCGATCGCTACAATTTCAAGGAGAACATGTACGGACATTTCAACCACATGCGCTCCTACGTGCTCAACGATGAGTCCGCGCTGCTAATGGCGACTTATCCGCGCGGCGAGCGGCCGGCGCGTCCCTTCCCGTACTACAACGAAGTGATGACCGGCTTCGAATACACCGCCGCCATTGGCATGTTATATGAAGGCGATATTGACAACGGGCTGAAATGCATCGCAGCCATCCGCGACCGTTATGACGGGCGCAAGCGCAACCCCTTCGACGAAGCCGAGTGCGGGCATCACTACGCCCGGGCTATGGTGAGCTGGGCCGCTGTGCTGGCGCTGACAGGATTCCAGTATTCGGCCGTCGATCAGACCATCCGCTTCGCCGCGCCGGCCGCGGACTGCCGTCACTTTTGGTCAACCGGCTACGCCTGGGGCAGTTGCGCGCTCAGCCCGAACGGCGACGGCTGTGAGGTAGATGTCACCGTGCTGGGCGGCGAGGTCAGTTTCGCGGAATTTGCGCTGACGGGCTTGGGCGCGGTCCAGTATGACCAGCCGCGAGTCCTTGCGAAAGGCGATACCTTCCGCTGCACGGTAACGGCGTAGCGCGGCCATTCGGCCATACAGCCGGCGGAATTTGTCGGCGCGATCCTTGGATCGCCCGCTCTCTTGCCTATTAGGATAGAATTTCCCGCAATCACAAGCCGGGAGAATCACCAATGCTCATCATCGCCAGCCACAACGGCGCCATCGGCATCGCCGATGCCATGCGCGCCCTCAAAAGCGGCGCCAGCGCTATGGACGCGGTCGAGATTGGCATCCGCGCCGTCGAAGCCAACCCCGACGAACATTCTGTTGGCTACAATGGCTATCCCAACATCCTCGGCGAGCTGGAACTCGATGCCAGCATTATGGACGGCCGCACGCTCAACTCGGGCGCGGTCGCCTTGATGCGCGGCTTTCCATACGCCGTCTCGGTCGCCCGCCAGGTCATGGAGCGCAAGCTGCCGCATGTGCTGCTGGCCGGCGCCGGGGCGGAGCGCTTCGCCCGCGAGATCGGCGCCGAGCAGTGGGACGAGATGCTGACGAAGGAAATCCGGGCTGTGTGGCGGAAGCGCCTGGCGGCTGTCGGGGCTACCGACTGGTTCGAACGCCATTCAACTGAAACCCCCGCGTTTACCGCTGACACGCCCCTGCTCGACTGGGTCACGTTGGCGACTGATCCAGAGCGCGTAAAAGGCACGGTCAACTTCATCGCCATTGACGGGGCGGGCGATATCGCGTCCGGCGTCAGCACCAGCGGTTGGGCCTGGAAATACCCGGGCCGCATCGGCGACTCGCCCATCATCGGGGCGGGCAACTACGCCGATAATCGCTACGGCGCCTGCGCTTGCACCGGCATGGGCGAGATGGCCATCCGCGCCGGTACCGCGCGCAGCCTTGTGCTGTACTTGCAGATAGGCGTGTCGCTGCCCGAGGCGGGCCGGCGCGCCATGAGCGACCTGCGCGATCTGGGCGGCGATTTTATCGGCGGCATGAATCTGGTTGCGCTCAGCCGAGACGGCGAGCACGCGGGTTTTGCGTCAGAAGCGGGGCGGACCTACATCTTCCAGCGCGCGGAAATGGCCGCGCACGAGGAAGTCGAATGCGAGACGGTGGCGATTCCGGCGCGCTGGGCTGGCGAAGCGCGCAGGTAATTTCGCTGGTAATGCTAAATTCAAGTGATGTTAGGAGTTGTCAATACGTGCCGGCCAACATTCAAGTTACAAGGTCGTCAAGCAGCAGAATAGAGAGTTCCCGTACCCGCGTCATATCCCTGTCATTGGTGAGCATGGCATCGCATTGCTTGGCGATTGCGCTGGCGACATGAAGTGAATCTGGAGTGCCCAGACTATATCGGGCTCGAATCGCGGCTGCGGACTCTGCAATGTCAGGCGTAACGGCTACCAGTTCGTAATCATCGCCTGCCAGTAGAATCTCTCTATATGCATGGACTAGTCGTTTATCGCCCCTTCGAAGCGGCATCACCAAGACTTCAGCCAATGTGAGCACCGAACTGTATGCGACCAGACTAGTCTCGTCGATTATTCTTACGATTAGACGCATCTTGTCCAGATACACTGCGTTCTCTTCGACAAAGTAGATTAGAGGCGCTGAATCAACGTACAGCCTTTGTACATTAAGCAGTTCCGTATGAATCTGCTTCAACGCCGCGTAACCTACTTGCCGCGCAATTCGTTAATGTACTCTTGCGCGTCCACGCCTTCCCAGATTTCTTTTCCCAAGCCGCGCAACTCTCTCAAGCTACGCTTCGGCTTCGGCGGCTGGCTGGCCAAATGGTCGACCAAAAGCATGATCAACTCTTTCTGCTGCCATTGCTCTAGCGATTTGGCTTGCTCTAGCAATTCGTATACTGACATCGTACATTTCTCCACCAGACCTGTCAGCCAATTATACCATTACCAGCGCGTGTCTTTCCAGCCCGTCGCGTTTTGAGGACCCTGGTTAGTGACCTATTGTATTTAGCTATACGCTGCCAATTCGTTGCAATCGCCAATCTACGTTACAATACGCGCCACTTGTCCGCAGCACGGGTACCGGCGATGACAGACAAACCCACTGTGATAGCCATCTTCGGCGTGACCGGCGACCTCGCCCGCCGCAAGCTGATCCCCTCGCTCTACAGCAACTTCATCAAGGGGCGCTTGCCGCAGCGCTTGCATATCGTCGGCGTCGGTCGCCGCGACTGGACGGATGAGACCCTGATAAACCACGCTCGTCAGTCGCTGAGGAATTACGCGGCCGCTATCTACGACGAGCGCGCCTGGGAGCTTTTTCGCCAGACCCTATCGTACAGCAAGGTAAACTTGCCGCAGCCAGAGACTTACAAGACGCTCCGCGACGACCTCAACGCGCTGGACGGCGGCTGCTGCAATCGCCTCTATTACCTGTCAATCGCGCCCGAATTCTATGCCGATGTCATCCGCAATCTGGGCGCGCTGGATATGGCGCGCGAAGACGCAGGCGGGCGCGCCGACGCTGCTCCGCCCTGGCGGCGCATCGTCATCGAAAAACCCTTCGGCTACGACTTGACTACGGCGCAATCGCTGAACCGCGTCGTGCATTCGGTGTTCAAGGAGTCGCAGGTCTATCGCATTGACCATTACCTCGGGAAGGAGACCGCGCAGAACATCCTGTTTATGCGCTTCGCCAATACCATCTTCGAGCCAATTTGGAATCGCAGCCACATTAGCAATGTGCAAGTGACGGTCGCGGAAAGCGTCGATGTCGGCACGCGCGCCGGCTATTACGACAGCTCGGGCGTCATGCGCGACATGATGCAAAATCACCTGCTGCAGCTGCTTTCGCTCATCGCCATGGAGCCGCCCTCGGCATTTGACGCCGACGCCTTGCGCGACGAAAAGGTCAAGGTGCTGCAAGCCGCTCGGCCGATCAAGCTGGCGGATACCGTGCGCGGCCAATACGACGGCTATCGCGCTGCTGAAGGCGTCGCTTCCGATTCCGCCACGCCCACCTTCGCCGCGCTGAAATTGTATATCGACAACTGGCGCTGGAAAGACATCCCCTTCTACTTGCGCTCCGGCAAGGCGATTGGGCAGAAGACCACGCAAGTCAACATCCAGTTCAAGCGCCCGCCCAACAGCATCTTCGAATTGACCGAGAGCGGCGACTATTCGCGCAATATGCTTTCGATCTGCATCCAGCCCGACGAAGGCATCCACCTGACCATAGAAGCCAAAATCCCCGACCAGCCGATAGCCAAGTCAGTCGATATGGAGTTGCATTACAAGAATGCTTTCACCGCCGACAATTTGCCCGATGCCTACGAACGCCTGATCCTCGACGCCATCAACGGCGATGCCCAGCTATTCATCCGCAGCGATGAAATCGAAAGCGCCTGGACAATCGTCGACCCGGTCATTGAGGGCTGGCAATGCGATCCTGGCGCGCCGCCGATGCAGACCTACGCGGCTGGCAGTTGGGGGCCCGCGGCCGCCGATGAACTGCTTGAGCGCGAAGAGCACGTCTGGCGCGTCAGTTGCTTGCATGAGAAAGCGTCATGCAACGACTCAACCCCCCTCAATCCCCCCGACCGGTCAGGGGGAAGCAAAGCGGCGCAGTTGGAGTAGGCGGGCGTAAAGGCGAGTCCGCAGCAGGACTTTCGTAAAGGCGAGCCAGTGACTCGCCCGGTTCTTGCGAAGTCCTATTCGGTCCAGGGATCGGCCTTTGGCAACTGCATGATGTAGAAGAGAGCGCCGGCCGGGTCCGCAACAACCGACCACCGGGCGCCGTCATCGTCGACGTGCTTGTCGATTTCGATCGCGCCGCCCAGCGATTTCACGCGGCTAATGGCGACATCAACATCGGCAACGTGAAAGTGCGGAATCCAAGTGGGCGCGGCATCGTCCAATTCGAGCATGCCGCCGTTTAGGCGTCCGCGATTGTAGATGCGGGTGAATATGCCATCGAATTCGTACGTCCAACCGAAGAGGGCGTGAAAGAACGCTTTCGCTCGGGCGACATCCGGGGTCCATAACTCGTTGAAGCTCATGGCGCCGACGGCATTGACGATGCCGGCGCCGATGCTGTTGCAGGGCTGCCACAAGTTCAGCGCCGCGCCGGTCGGGTCCTGGATGTGCAGCATGCGCCCGGCATCAAACACATCCACCGGGCCATAGACGACTTGCCCGCCATTCGCGGTGACTAAGGCAGCCAGCGCGTCGACATCGTCGACAGTCACGAAATTGTTCCACTGCGACCGGGCGCCCGCATCCAGTTGATCGGGCGACATGCCGCTAAGCGCCGCGCAGTCTTCGCCCTCCAGCTGAAACACGGTATAAGTCACGCCATCGCCGATGGGATGCTCGACCTTGTCCCAGCCGAACAATGCCATGTAAAAGGCAGTTGCCTTCGCCGGGTCGCTTGAGCTGTTGTCCGCCCAACTGAATGTCCCGTGCGGGTATTGTGTCACCCGGTACATGCTTGCCTCGATCAACAATCCTGCCAAGCCAGTTTTCTACCCCATCCCC
>VXLV01000145.1 GCA_009841405.1 Chloroflexota bacterium
AAGAGAAAGCAGCTCGCTATTGAGCGTGAGCACGGCGTTCAGCGTGTTGATGCGCGAAAAGAAGCGCAGGATGCCCAGGGGCTCGTCGCCCTCGGCCACCCAGCCGAGCGTCAGATAAAAGGGTTCCGGGTTGGCGCCCGGCGTCAAGCGGCCGGACGGGGGCAGGGCGAAGGGCGTGTCCTTGAGCAGCACGGCGAAGAGGTAGGCGAGCATGAGTCCCAGCCAAAATACCGGCATGGAGACGCCGATATTGGCGCCGATCATGGTGCCGACATCCAGCGCGGATTTATGACGGTAGGCGCTCAAAACGCCAAGGGGCACCCCCACGCTTATCGCGAAGAGCAGCGCGAAGAAGCCGAGCTCGACCGTAGTCGGCAGCCGATCGACAAGCAGCTCCATCACCGGGCGATGGAAGCGCATGGAGTCGCCCAGATCGCCTTGCAGAAAGTTACGCATATAGATCAGCAGCTGTATGGGCGCCGGCTGGTCGAGGCCGTTGCGGCGGAAGTAATTTTCGCAGATTTCCTTGCTGGCGCGTTCTCCGAGCACGGCCAGGCAGGGGTCGCCGGGGATGGCGCGCGCCAGCGTGAAGGTGACGACAAGTATGCCGAACAATACCGGCAGCGAGAATGTCAGTCGTCTGAAGACGAATTTTAGCATCGCACGAATCCATGGGCGGCAAGTGGCTTAAGTATAGCGGAGAGTCGCCCGTCGCCGCATCCCGCAGGCGCCGCTGCTGCCGGGCCGCCTCCCCCTGACTCGTCGGGGGGACCGAGGGGGGTTAGCCGCGCGCCCGCTCGACTGCGCGCTGCCAGCCGGCGTAAAGCGTATCGCGCTGGTCGGCGGACATGGTCGGCTCGAATTCGCGCTCCAGCTGCCACTGCTGGCCGATTTCTTCCTGCGATGTCCAAAAGCCGGTCGCCAGGCCAGCCAGGTAAGCCGCGCCCAGGGCAGTCGTCTCGGTCACCGCCGGGCGCTGCACGGGCACGCCCAGGATATCGGCCTGGAATTGCATCAGGAAGTCGTTGACGACCGCGCCGCCGTCGACTTTGAGCGTATCGAGCGGCAAGCCCGAATCGGCGGACATGGCGGCGACCACATCGCGCGTCTGATAGGCGATCGACTCGAGCGTGGCGCGCACGATTTGGGCGCGTCCGCTGCCGCGGGTCATGCCGACGATGGCGCCGCGCGCGTATTGATCCCAGTAGGGCGCGCCCAAGCCGACGAAGGCGGGCACAACATAGACGCCGTCAGCGCTGTCGATGCTGGTTGCGATCGCCTCGCTTTCGGCGGCGTTGGCGAGCAGTTTCATCTCATCGCGCAGCCACTGCACGGCGGCGCCGGCCATGAAGATGCTGCCCTCCAGGGCGTATTGCGGCGCGCCGTCGCCGACTTGCCAGGCGATGGTCGTCAGCAGGTTGTTGGCCGAGGCTTGCGGTTTGTCGCCGGTATTCATCAGCATGAAGCAGCCGGTGCCGTAGGTGTTTTTCGCCATGCCGGCCTGGTAAGCGGCTTGCCCGAAAGTGGCCGCCTGCTGGTCGCCCGCCATACCGGCGATGGGCAGCGCCGCGCCAAACAGATCGGGCAGCGTCTCGCCGTATATCTGGCTGCAAGGGCGCGCTTCGGGCAAGATGGCGCGCGGGATATTGAGCCGCTCCAGGATCGCGCTTGACCAATCGCTGCGGTGAATGTCGAAGAGCATGGTGCGGGCGGCGTTGCTGACATCGGTGATATGCAGGGCGCCCCCGGTCAGCTTCCAGACGAGGTAGCTATCGACCGTGCCGAATGCCAGCTCGCCGGCTTCAGCGCGTTCGCGCGCGCCAGCGACATTGTCCAGCAGCCAGGCGACTTTTGTGCCGGAAAAGTAGGCATCGGTGACAAGGCCGGTATCGCGCAGGATGGTTTGGTCGAAGCCCTCGGCTTTGAGCGCGTCGCAGAAGGCGGCGGTGCGGCGGTCTTGCCAGACGATGGCGTTATGGATGGGCTCGCCGCTGTGGCGGTCCCAGATCAGGGTGGTTTCGCGCTGGTTGCTGATACCGATGGCGGCGATCTCGGCCGGCTTGTCCACGATGTCCTGCGCGACGCCCAACTGCGAGGCCCAGATTTCGGTCGGGTCATGTTCGACCCAGCCGGGCTGGGGATAGATCTGCCGGAATTCGCTTTGAGCGCTGCGGACGACATTGCCGCCGCGATCGAAGAGGATGGCGCGGGACGAAGTTGTGCCTTGGTCAAGCGCGAGGATGTATTTTGCCATGTGTGGCCCTGCCCTTTGCTGAGTGGTTGGTTACGCTGGCCATTGTAACGCATCGCCGCGGCGGATACTGCCAAGGGATTGTCGGTGGACTGTGTGTTCGCGCTTTTCGGGACCCTCCGTGTCTCTTTTCCATGGAAACAGCGCAATTCTCGCTTTCATCGACGTCGCAACCGTAGGGGCGACTTATCAAGTCGCCCGCAAGCGCAAATCACCACGACATCGGGCGACCAGATTGGTCGCCCCTACAAATTGTCGCCTTCTGACAGCCGAGCCGCCAGCAGCAGGCCAATGCCCAGGCCGGCCAGCGCGCCCGCGATTGCCCAGAAGGGCAGCCGCTCCAAGGCCGCCAGCAGCATCCCGGCTGGATAATCGGGGAAGATGTGGGCGTGGCGCAGATTCTTGAACAGCATCAGGGCGGCGGTGCAAAGCGCGGCGAGCGCCCCCGTAAGCGCGCCCGTGAGCGCGGCATGATGTGGCGTGAGAGCGAACCCGACCGCCACGCGCGACAAGAGCCAGAGCGTTAGCGATACGGACGAGAGCGCGCCCAAAAGCGTGACGGCGCTGGCGTCGTTGTCTTCCAGGCCCGACCAAAACAGAATCGCCAGGCCCGTCAGCAGCAGCGCGCCGCGTATGAGTTTGTCGCCGCCTGCAACGCTGCGCTTCATAAGTCGGGGGCGGCTTGGTCGAAGCGCAGGATCTGGGCGGAATGAGGCGGGACTTCGAGCAGAACGCCTTCCCGCAGAATGCTGTCGCCGTCCTGGAAAACGAATGACTCGCGCAGAAGATCACAGAGCCGCCAGCGCCGCCCCGCCAGCCAACGCCAGTCCGAGAGGTCAAGCCACGCGCGCGACCACTCGCCACTCAGGTTGATGATGACCAGGCGCGCGGTCTCGTCGTGTTGCCAGGTGTAGGCGATCAGCTCGGCGTGTGTGCTGTCATGGCTGTGGATCGCCTGCGGCTCGCGCGATTGCCAGCGGCCGGCGCGGTAGATCTCCGAACGGACTTCGTTGAGCAGCCGACGATAAAAGCGCGCCAACAGCGGATGGCTGTTTTCTTCCGCGCCGCGGTTGATTTGCACCGGCAGCTTGATGCGGCGCCCGCTGAGCTGGCCCTGATGCAGCAGGGCGGCGCCGGGCAAGGTGCAGATCAGCGCGGCGGCCGGCCGCTGCCGGTCTTCGCCGAAGATTTCCATGGCGCGCGGCTCGTCATGGTTTTCGATAAAGCGGATGTTGGCGCGCAGGAAGTCCAGGTCAGCCGCGAGATGTGATTTGATTGCGCCGATCTCGCCATTGGCGAGCCGGTCGTAGAGGCGCTTGTCGTAGGTATAGTCAAAGCCTTGCCGAAGGAGCTCGTGCTCGAGGTCCCAATACACCTCCGCCATAAAGAGCATTTGCGGATGGCGGTCGCGGACGGCCGGGATAATGGCCTGCCAATAATCGCTCGAAGGCGAGTTGTCGGCATCGCGGTTCCAGGTGTCAGCGAAAACCGCGTTCAGCATCAGCATGGCCATGTCGCAGCGGACGCCGTCGCACTGGTCGCCGATGTTGACCAGGGTATCGACCGCGGCGCCCCGCAAGCCGGGGTGAAAGGCGTCCAGTTGCGCGGTATCGATCCAGGCGGGGAAGTACGGATCGCGTCCGCGGGCGATCACCGCGCCCTTGCCGGCAGGTTTGTCAGCGGCGAAGAAATCGCTGGGCCGCGCATCGAGATCGGAGCGCGCGCCGCGCATGAAATACTCCGGATGTTCGCGGGTCCAGCGATGATCCGTGGCGACATGATTGGGCACGAAGTCGAGGATGAGTTTGATGCCCAGGTCGGACAGCGCTTCGCGGAATCGCGCCAGGCCCGCGCGGCCGCCCAGTTCGCGTTCGACCTGATAATCGCGGATGGCGTAGGCGGAGCCGGGCACATCGGCGTCAGTGACGTCGGGCAGGGCCTGGCGGTATTCGTGCAGGTAATTGAGCGCGCTATGGCGTGTGGCTTTGCCGCGATGCCAGACGCCCATCAGCCAGACGGCGTCGAAACCCCAGGCGGCCAGCTCTGCCAGCTCGGCGGCGGGAACATTCGCCAGCGTGATTTGGCGCTGATACTTGCGGCTGAGGCGGCGCAGCCAGACCCAGGTATTGATTTCGTAGATGAGGGGATGCGCCGGCCAGACGGAGGACAAAGTCTCGGCTGGACGGGCGCGGATGTCTGGCAGCAGGCTCATGGCAATCCGGCGGATGGATAGACGGAACACAATCAGTCTAGCAGCGAACGAGCGTCGTTCCAATCGGATTCTGCGTTGCGGCTTGACCTCAGGCGCCGGCGGCGGAGAGATGCCGCAGCGTCAAGCGATTGAAGCGCTCGGTCGCTTGCTCGTGGACGGCATGGCCGCAGTCGAAGAGCTCCAGCCGGCCCTCGGCGACTTTGTCGACGAAGCGCCGGCCGTATTGCGGGGGATTGAGCTTGTCATGGCGGCCGAGCATGATTAGCAGCGGGCAGGTGATGTTTGGCGCCAGGTCAAGGCTGACATTGCCGCCGGCGTCGATGACGCGGGTCATGGCGCGCACCCACTGCCCGGTGAATGTTGCGGCGTCGCTGAAGCCGTGGATGCGCTTCTCTTCATCCGTGATCCAGTCGCCCGGGTATACGCGCTGAAAGACCGGTCGCAAATCGGGCCCGAAGTGGCCGACCGCGCCAATGGCGATGCAAGAGGCGATGCGCGCCGGATGCTTGCCGGCAGCGATCAACGCCACTTCGCCGCCGTCCGAATAGCCGATCAGATGCGCTTTGTCGAACCCCCGGGCGTCCATGAAGGCGATGAGGTCGCCGCAGTCGCGCTGGTAGAAGTTGTTGGGGAAGTCGCGCGGTTTAGGCAGCGACTCGCCGTAGCCGCGCAGGGTCAATCCGATGACGCGAAACCCGCGCGCGCCCAGCCAGTCCATGACCGCGCCCAGGTGGATGCGCGCCGTGCCCAGCATGCCAGGCACAAGTATCACCGGGGCACTGTCGCCGTCGGGCGTCTCGTCTTCATAGTGCAGCGCGGCGCCCGTGGCCAGCTTCGCCAGCGGCATGCGATTGCCTCCCGGCCGCGCCTATGGGACGGCGACTTGCGCCTCGGCGCGGAATATCGGCGGCACGTCGACCAAGGCGATATCGAGGACATCGTCCAGGTGATCGACGAGCACGAAACGCAGATCATCGCGCACGTCATCGGGCACATCGTCGAGATCGTTTTCGTTTTTGCGCGGCAAGATGACCGTATCCGCTCCCAAGCGATGCGCCGCCAGCACTTTGTCTTTGATGCCGCCGACGGGCAGCACCTGTCCGCTCAGCGTCAATTCGCCGGTCATGGCGATATTGCTCTTGGCGCTGCGCTCAGTCAGCAAGGAGGCAAGGGCGGTCGCCATGGTGACGCCCGCGCTGGGGCCGTCTTTGGGCACGGCGCCCGCCGGCACATGCAAATGGATGTCGTATTCGTCGTAAAAGGCGGGATCGACGCCCAGTTGGTCGGCCCGCGACCGCGCGAAGCTGTAGGCGATCTTGGCGCTCTCCTGCATGACTTCGCCCAGCTGGCCGGTGTATTCGAAGCCCTTGCCGCCTTTCATTTTGGTGGCTTCGATGAAGAGGGCGTCGCCGCCGACTGGTGTCCAGGCCAGCCCGGTCGCCACGCCGGGGATTTCGGTCCGGTCCTGCAATTCGCTGCGATAACCATAGCGGGCTTTGCCAAGCAGCTCCTTGACCGTGTCGTTGTCCACGTCCGCTCGATCAAGGTCGCCTTCGGCAATTTTGGTGACGACCTTGCGGGCGGCTTTGCCGATTTCCCGCTCCAGGCCGCGCACGCCCGCCTCGCGCGTGTAATCGCGGATGATTTGCAGCAGGGCTTCATCGCTGAATTCGAGTTCGTCCGCGCGCAAGCCGTTCTCGCGCCGCTGACGCGGGACGAGGTATTGCGCGGCGATGGCCAGTTTTTCCAGCTCGGTATAGCCGCTCAACTGGATGACTTCCATGCGGTCTCTCAGGGGGCCGGGGATGGTGTCGAGCGAATTGGCGGTGGTGATGAACATGACATCGCTGAGGTCAAAGGCGACATCGAGGTAGTGATCGCGGAATTCGGCGTTCTGCTCCGGATCGAGCGCCTCCAGCAAAGCGGAGCCGGGGTCGCCGCGGAAGTCGCGACCGAGTTTGTCGATTTCGTCGAGCATGATCAAGGGGTTGCGAGATTTGGCGCGGCGGATTGCCTGGATGATACGGCCGGGCATGGCGCCGACATAAGTGCGGCGGAAGCCGCGGATCTCGGCTTCGTCGCGGATGCCGCCCAGGCTCATGCGGATGAATTCGCGGCCCATGGCGCGGGCGATTGAAGCGCCCAGCGAGGTCTTGCCGACGCCGGGCGGCCCGACAAAGAGCAGAATCGCGCCCGAGCGATCGCGCCGAACCGGGTCGAAGCCGTCGCCGGCAGCGAATTCTTCTTCGCGCTCGGCGCGCAATTTACGCACCGCCAAGAACTCCAGGACGCGCTGCTTGACATCGCGCAAGCCGTAATGGTCTTCGTCCAGGATCTGGCGCGCCACGGCGATGTCGAGCTTGTCTTCGGTGCGCTGGTTCCAGGGCAGGCTGCAGATCCAGTCGAGGTAGGTGCGGATGACGCCGTATTCGGCGGCGGCGACAGAAAGCCGGGACAGGCGGCTCAGCTCGCGCTCGGCTTCTCGCCGCGCTTCTTCGGGCATATCAGCGGCATCGATGAGTTCGCGGAAGCGCTCGATTTCCTGTTGGTCGTCGTCTTCTTCCAACTCGCGCTGGATGGCCTTCATTTGCTCGCGCAAGTAGTAGTCGCGCTGCGTTTTCTCCATTTCTTGCTGCGCGTCTTCCTGGATCTTGCGTCCTAGCGACAGCACGTCGTATTCCTTGCTCAGCAGCTGCAGCAGGTGGCGGATCTTGTCGCCGGCGTTGTTCATTTCGAGCAGGCGCTGGGCGTCGTCCAGATCGGTGCGGACGTATGTTGCGATCGAATAAACCAACTGCAGCGGGTCTTCGACATTGATGGCGTTGCTGACCAACTCTTGCGGGATGCTGGGCACGAGCTCGGCCAGGGCGCTGAAGCGGTCGACCACGCTGCGCACCATCGCTTCCATCTCGATGTCGTCGGCGAAGACGACTTCGTCTTCGGGGATACGCGTTACGCGCGCCTTGAGATAGGGCGAAGTCTCAATGAATTCGTCAATCTGAATGCGCTGCAAGCCCTGGATCAGCAGGCGCACGGTGCCATCGGGCGTACGGAAAAGGCGGTGGATGGTGGCGAGCGTGCCTACAGTCTGCACTTGATCGGGGCCGGGGGCGCTCTGGCTGGGGTCTTTGGAGGCGACCAGACCGACCATGCGGTCGCCGGCCACCACATCGTCCACCAGCTTGATGCTGCGCTCTTGACCGACGGTCAGAGGGATGGCGGTCTGCGGATAGACGACCAGGCCGCGAAGGGGCAGAATCGGCAATTCTTCCGGCTGGTCAATCGCCGCGCCTTCATCTTCCAACTCCTCGTTGAGCGTGAATTCGATTTTGCTTTGCGCCGGCTCCATGTCGGTCAAGAGCATTTCCCAATATGTCATGTATGTTGTTCCTCGGCGTTCACCGTACGACGGCGGGGCGATGGCGATTCATTCGCCCGCGTCGTTCGTCGGTCGCCTTCCTGTTTCTTTGGTTGCTACACAGTCGCTCAACTTTACTTTACATTTGTACGCGTAAAAATGGTATCAGCGTTCGCGTGGCGGGGAGATTTTTGATACGTTTCTAAGACTTGCGCCCGAGGCTTGATTGCGCGGCGCAACTGAATGGCGTTCCGATTTGCCCCATTTGCCGGCGCGAATACAATGAAGGCACGGAGATTTGTCGGCAATACAGGAAGACGGCGCTATGACCGCGAACATTGGCAATCGGCAAAAGCGCAAGACTGGGCGAGCGCGCGACCGCAACCTGGCCCGGCAGCAGCGGCGCCTGGCGAAGCGCGAGAGCCGCGAGAGCGGCGGCGAGCACGCCTTCTTTCGCCGGCGCTTCCCCGCCTATGACGAGAGCAAGATCGCGCATCGCGCTCTGGCCTGGCTATTCTCAAGCCGGTCGCCGGTGGCCAAAGTGACCAGCCTCGTCGCGGTTTCTGTTCTGGTGTTTTTCATCGGCAGCGTCGCGCTTTCCGAGCGGATCTTTCCGAATGTCTACGCGATGGGGCTGTCAATCGGCGAGATGACGCCGCGCGAAGCGGAAGCCGCCATCAACGCGCACTGGGATCACCGTCTCAAAATTGACATTCGGGTTGATGGCGAGCACGTCGACTGGGTGAGCCCGGATGAGCTGGGCTTGTCAATTGACGCCGCGGCAATGGCGGAGGGCGCCCGGGCGGCCGGCTTCGCGGGCATTCCTTTTGGATTCAATGTTGACCCGATCGTCTCTGTGTCGCATAGCCGCGCCCAAACGATCCTGCTCGATTTAACCGAGTCGATATATGTGCAGCAGTACGAGGCTGGCTACAAGTGGTCGGGCGGGCGATTGATCACGGTGCCGGGCCGGCGCGGCAGACATCTGGACATCAAGCAGAGTCTGGACAGTTTGAAAGCGAACGCGGCCGATGTCGTGATGGAAAGGCGCTTCAATCTGCAGACGATTCAGCTCGTCCCGACAGTCCTCGACAGCGCGCCATTTCTGGACGAGGCGCTGGTGTTTCTGAACAAGGGCATCCGGCTCAAGGGATACGATCCCTTCCGGGACCAGATGATTTCTTTCAGCGTGAATCAGCAGATGGCGGCCGAATGGCTTATCGCCGGCGAAAACGGACTGTCGGTGCGGCCGGACGCGTTTGGACGCTTCATTGAGGGCCAGAACCAGGAGCTGGTCAAAGGCGGCCGCTATATCGACAAGCTGCGGGCAACGCAAACTTTGCAGCAAGCGCTGTCGACCGGCGACGAGGACGTGGTTTTGCGGTTGAATTACTTGCCCGACGAATATCAGATTGTGCGCAAGGACACCGGCTATCGCATTGGTCGCAAGCGCGGGATTCCTTATGAGTTGATTCGGGACGCCAACCCCACGGTCGATTGGAGCAGCCTGGTGGTCGGCCAGTCGGTGCAGATTCCATCGCGCGATGTCATGATCCCGGAAGATCCGGTGCCGCACAAACGCATTGTGGTTGACCTGGAATCGCAGTGGCTGGTGGGTTTTGAAAATGGCGAGCTGATTTTCGACTGGGGCATATCGTCCGGGCGCGAAGAAGCGCCGACTTACCCGGGCATCTTTCAGATTCTGACGCATGACGAAAAAGCCTTCGGCGGCAGCTTCGCGCTCTGCAACGAAACGGGCACCAATTGCAACCAATGGGAAATGGCCTGGTTCATGGGCATTTACGAAGTCGTGCCCGGGCTGATGAATGGATTCCACGGCGCCGTGCTGCTGCCAAACGGCGGCTATTTGGGCGGCGGCGGCGTCTACGAACCCTCGACATTTGGCTGCATCATGTCGGTTGACAAATGGGCGAAAGATCTCTACGAATGGGCCGAGATCGGCACGATGGTTGAGATTATTTCCGAAGAGTTCGCGCCGGAAAGCGAGTTGGCAAAATACGCCATGGCCTACATCGCCACGGTGGACACCGACTACCGGCCGATCTCGGCCTAAGCGCGTCGGCTTCCGGCATCGCAGTTGATTCGCGCTGCCGGTCCGACGAGCGCCGGGCTTCACAATTGCCTCCGGCAGTTTGCAGCGCCGGGCATTTGCCGCATCTCATAACTGCATTAAGTCGCCGGACGCCCGCGCAAGTGGGCATTTTGTTTTGCCCAGCCTAAGGTAAAATCTTAAGCCATTCGCGAGTCGAAGCAAGGCAAAGCATGGGCAAGGCATACGGTACATGGGACAGCGCGATTGATGGCGCGGCGATCGCCAGCGGCGTCGGGCTGCGCGATGTGCAGTGGAATGACAGCGACGACACGGTCGTATGGCATGAGAGCCGCGGCAAGCTGGGTGTCTTGGCAGCGCAGACCGGCCTGGACGCGCCGCGCGATTTGACTGATCGGCGCATCAATGTGGCCGGGCGGGTGGGTTACGGCGGCGGCGCATTCACCGTCCGCGGCGGCAAGGTTGTCTTCGCGGCTGAGGGCAGGCTCTACAGCCAGTCGCTGGCCGGTGGCGCGGCGCGGGCGATCACGCCCAAATTCGGCAGTTACGCCTCGCCGGCAATCTCGGCCGACGGCCGCTGGGTGGCCTGCGTCCATAGCTATGAAGGGGTCGATGGCATCGTGCTTGTGGATGCCGACGGCGAAGTCTTCCCGCGCAAACTGGCTTACGGCACGGACTTCGTCATGCAGCCCGCCTGGCATCCATCCGGCGAGCATTTGGCTTTTGTCGCCTGGAATCACCCGCAGATGCCCTGGAACGGCAGCGAATTGCGGATCGTCTCGCTGGCCGCCGATGGGGCGGGCCTGCCGTTCGCGAACGATATTCTGACCTTGGCCGGCGACAGCGAGACCGCTGTTTTCCAGCCCGAATTCTCCCCGGACGGGCGCTACCTGGCTTACGTCAGCGACGTCAGCGGCTGGAGCCAGCTGTACGTCTACGACTTTGATTCGCGCGAGCAGCGTCAACTGACGACGACTGCGGCCGAGCACGGCGCGCCCGCTTGGGCGCAAGGCTTGCGTACTTTTGGCTGGAGCGCCGACGGCAGGTCGCTAATCTGCATTGAGAATAGCGGCGGCTTCTCTTCGCTGAAACGAATTGATGTCGGTAGCGGGGACTGCGCTGATGTCGCGGGCTGGGACGAGTACACCGACCTGGAGCAAACGGCCGTCTCGTCGAGGTCCGGGGCGGTGGCCGCGATCGCTTCGTCCTCGCTGGTTCCGCCGCGAATCGTCACGGTAGATATGCAGGGGCGAGCGCGGGTACGTCGGCGGCGGGGCGCCGAAATCGTGCTGGCCGATGCGCAATCTGCAGCCCAGGCGATAAGCTGGACCTGCGAAGACGGCGGCGAGGCGCACGGCTTGTATTATCCGCCGGTGCTGCAAGACGATATGCCGGCCGGGCTGCCGCCGCTGATCGTCAATGTGCATGGCGGCCCGACATCGCAGCGGCGCGCCGGTTACGCCAGCGAAGTCCAATTCTTCACCACGCGCGGATACGCCCTGCTGCAAGTCAACCACCGCGGCAGCACCGGCTACGGCAAAGCCTATATGGATATGCATCGCGGCAACTGGGGCATATACGATGTCACGGATTCAATCGACGGCGTGATACACCTGGCCGAGGCTGGGCTGGTCGACCGCGAGAAAGCGGTAATCATGGGCGGCAGCGCCGGCGGCTTCACCGTGCTGCAATCGCTGGTGGAGCGGCCCGGTTTCTACCGCGCCGGGATTTGCTCCTACGGGGTATCGAACCAGTTCGGTCTGCTGATGGACACGCACAAGTTTGAAGAACGTTATACGTACTGGCTGCTGGGCGAATTGCCGGAGGCGGCTGATGTGTATCGCGCGCGTTCGCCGATATTCCACGCCGACAAAATCGTCGATCCAATAATCGTCTTTCAGGGCACGGACGATGTCGTCGTGCCGCAAGACCAATCGGATACCATCGTGGCGTCGTTGAAGCGCCGCGGCGTCCCGCATGAATACCATCTGTTTGAAGGCGAGGGGCACGGCTGGCGGATGCCAGAGACAATCGAAACTTATTACGACAAGATCGAACGCTTTTTGCTGCAACATGTGATCTATGCGTGAACTCTCCCAGCGGGTGCATAAAACTGCGATTTCAACCCGGCGCCCTCTGGCAGGCGCGGTCGCCCCAATTATGTTAGCGAGGGATCAGGTCGATGATTGACCAGGTCGCGCTCTTGGTCGCCGGGTTGGTTGCGCTGTTTTTCGGCGGCAATTGGCTGGTGCGGGGCGCGTCCAACCTGGCGCTGTCCTTTGGCGTCTCCGTGCTCATAATCGGCTTGACAATTGTCGCTATCGGCACGTCTATGCCGGAATTGCTGGTGAGCGTGCAGGCAGCGCTGGCGGGCAAGAGCGACTTGGCGGTGGGCAATGTCATCGGCTCCAACATCGCCAACATCGGCTTGATCCTGGGCGCCACCGGTTTGATTGCGCCGCTTAGCGTGAAAGCGGGCCTGCTTCGGCGCGAAGTTCCGATCATGATATTGGCCTCGCTGCTGGCATTTGGCTTGACCTTTGACGGCAGCATCAGCCGGCTGGAAGGCGCGATTCTGCTGCTGGCGTTCGTCGCCTTTAACCTGCTCTTCTATCGTTTGGCGCGGCGCGAGTCCGAGGCGCGCGAGAACCTGCAGGCCGACCTGGAGGAAAGCCCCGACGGCGGGCTCAGCCGCTGGCGCGAGTTTATGTTCTTGTTCGCGGGCGTGGCGGCCCTGGTTCTGGGTTCGCGGATGATGGTCGAGGGGGCGGTCAATCTGGCGCGCCTGTTCGGCATCAGCGAGTTGGTGATTGCCATTACGCTGGTGGCCTTTGGCACTTCGCTGCCGGAGCTGGCGGCTTCGTTGTCGGCGGCTTATCACCGCGAAACGGATTTGGCGATCGGCAACGTCGTCGGCTCAAATATCGCCAACCTGCTTCTCATTCTGGGCGTGACTGCCTTTGTGCAGCCCATAAGCGTGGACCGGGGCGATGCCCAGTTCGAGTTCATTATTATGATCGCTTTCGCCCTGCTGCTGATTCCCTTCACGCGGCATCAGCGGCTGGGACGGCGGGGGGCGGCGCTGTTGCTGGGCGCGTACGTCGCCTTTGTGATTTACAGCCTCGCCGCCGGCAGCGAGATACCGATGGCTGATTTTCTGTGGTAAAGCCGAGGGCGACTTTGACGCGAGGCATTTCACCGTGGAGAGCGGCGGTCAACGACAGGATTCCCGCGAGCGGAGCGCGCAGACGTGACGACATTACCACCAGTTGAGCGATTCACCAGCAGCAGCGGCGTAGATATTTATCGTTTGCCGCTGCTTCTGTTCCCGCCGGATTTCACCGGCCACGCTTTCGTCCTGGACGGCGCCGGCCCCTTGACGCTGGTAGATTCCGGCTCGGGCATCGGGCGCAGCAACGACGACTTGCTGGCCGGCTTCCGGCAGATCGGCAAGCGCTATGGCAAGACCATTGCTCTGGGCGACATCGAGCGCGTCATCATCACGCACGGGCATATAGACCACTTCGGCGGCCTGGCATTTGTTATGGAACAGACGGAGGCGGCCGTCGGCATCCACGAGCTCGACTTGCGCGTGCTGAGCAATTACGAAGAGCGCGTCATCGTGGCGACCAAGGCGCTGGGCATCTACTTCGACCGCGCCGGCATCGCGCCGTCGCAGCGGGAAGCGTTGTTTTCCATGTACGGTTTCGCCAAGAAACATGTCGCGTCCATCGCCGTCGATTTCAGCATCGAAGACGAACAGGTCATCGACGGCATGGAATTCATACACACGCCGGGCCATTGCCCGGGGCAGGTGTGCATCCGCCTGGGCAATGTCTTGCTGAGCGCCGATCATGTGCTGTCGCGCACGACGCCGCACCAATCGCCCGAGAGCATCACGCATTATATGGGCCTGGATCACTACGCCGATTCGCTGCGCAAGCTGCTGAAGGTCGAGGGCATTGAGCTGGCGCTGGGCAGCCACGAAGACGCGATTCATGACCTATACGGGCGCATCAACGCGATTCGCGCCAGCCACAACCGCAAGCTGGATCGCATCCGCAAGATCATGCGCGATCACGGCGCGCCGATGACCATCGCCGAGATTTCGGGGGCGATGTATCCAGATGTTGAAGGTTATCATGTGTTGCTGGCACTGGAAGAAGCGGGCGCGCATATCGAATACCTGTATCAGCACGGGCATCTGTCCATCGCCAACTTGAGGGAGTTTGAAGCGCAGCCGAATCCGGCGATTCTGTATGAATTGCATGAGGGACCGCCGGGCAGTTTGACCGGCGGCAGGGCTTGATTGTACACTTGTGAGGTAACTGTGGCCGGGCGCAGCGCGCGCCAAAAGCCGGGAGCGAAGGCATGATGGACGAGAAAATCAAGAACGAGAGCGGGTTGCCCCGCGAAACTCATGAGTTGGCCGGTCTCACGTCCCGGTTGTTGGCCTACGTTATTGACATGTTTATGGTGGTTGTGCTGGTGCTGCTGGTATTCTTTGTGCTGGCGCTTGTCGGCGGCGACGATTCGGCGTCGATCAGCCAGGCTATCGCGTTGGCGGTTTCTATTGGCTACCATTGGTACTTCTGGACACGCCGCGACGGGCAGACGCCGGGCAAGTTCGCCCTGCGCATTCGCGTTGTCAAAGCCGACGGCACGCCCCTTGGCGATACGGACGCGGTGATTCGCGCCATCGGCTACAACGTCAGTTCCTTTGTCTTCGGGTTGGGCTACATCTGGGCTATCTTCGACAAGAACAACCAGACTTGGCACGACAAACTGGCGCGGACTTATGTCGTTCGCAAAGACAATCAGCGGCAGACGGTTGATGTTTAGCGCGGCCGCCGGCAGTCGCCGGGCATCGGCCTAACTCGGCGCGACGTGGTAGCGGGCGGTACTCACAGCATGGCGAGCCTGGCGCAGCGTTTGGGTTTTTCACGCTACGACGCCGACCAACGTTATCGGGCTGGGCTGGCTGCCTTTGCCGCGCGCGACCGGCGGAGCGCAATCGCGGAGTTGCTAGCCGCCATTGAGCTGCTGCCCACCCACGCCGAGTATCACGCCGCGCTGGGCTTGCTGCTGCTGGAAGACAAGCGGAAGGCGGACGCGGACGCTGCCTTTAAAGAGGCGCTGCGCCTGAATCCCTACGAGATGCTGGCGAATTATGGCCAAGGCATGATCGCGTACCGCGCCAAAGACTGGGCGGCGGCGGAGACGTGCTTTTTCCAGGCGCTGGCCGCGCAGCCCGAGCGCGCGGAAGCGCAGTATTATATGGCGATGATCAAGCATCGGCTGGGACAAAACGCCGCGGCGCTGGATTGGATGCGCGCGGCGGCCGCTGGTTTCGCAGCGATGCACGACAAACGCGAAAAGCACTGCCGGGCCTGGATGCGCGAATTTGAGACGCTGCGTATGCCGTAGCGGCGCGCCAGCAGAACCGGACGCCAGCGACGCCAAGCACATGGTCAACAGCGATCGGAAAATCAGAAACCCAAGCGCCTGGGCCGGCTTCTGGCAAGCGGCGCTGCTCTTCGCATCACTGGCAGTCGCGATTGCGCTGCTGGCCGGCGGGGAATCCCCGTCCGAGTCTTTGCGGATCGCGCAAGGCGGCTTGCAGCCCTACTGGTGGAACGACCGCGTCTTTTACGAGGTTTTCATCCGCAGCTTCCAGGACAGCGACGGCGATGGCATCGGCGATATCCAGGGCTTGATTGACCGGCTGGATTACCTCAACGATGGCGACCCGGATACCGATAACGATCTGGGCGTCAGCGGCATTTGGCTGATGCCGCCGGCGCAAGCCCATTCCTACCACGGCTATGACGTCACCGACTATTACGCGGTGGAGCCGGATTATGGCGGTCTTGCCGATATGCGCCGCCTGGTGGCCGAGGCGCATCGGCGCGGGATCGCGGTGATCGTGGACATGGTGCTGAATCACAGTTCGAGCCGCCATCCCTGGTTTCTATCGTCGCGCCTGGGCGAAGGGCCCTATGCCGACTGGTACATCTGGCGGGATGAGAACCCGGGCTATCGCGGCCCCTGGGGCGCGCCCGCCTGGCATCGCGCCGGCGACCGCTACTACTACGGCGTCTTTTGGGATGGCATGCCCGACTTGAACTACGAGAATCCAGCGGTCACGCGGGAGATGTACGACATCGCGAACTTCTGGCTGGACGAGATTGGCGTGGACGGCTTCCGCCTTGACGCCATCAAGCACATCATTGAAGCGGGCGAACGCCAGGAGAATACGCCGGAAAGCCGCGCCTGGCTCAGCGCTTACGAAGCGCATCTCGAGCTGGTCAAGCCAAACAGCTTCACAGTCGGCGAGATATTCAGCGGGCCCTCGTTCATCGTCGCCCGCTTTGTCGAGGAGCGAGCCATTGACATCGGCTTCGATTTCAAGCTGGCGGACGAGATGATCTCGGCCGCGCAGCGCGGTTCAAATCGCGACATCGCGCGCGCGCATCGCACTGCCCTGCGCGATTATCCGGCGCAGCAATTCGCGACCTTTCTCACCAATCACGATCAAGACCGGCTGGCCAACCGGCTGCGATTCGATGTCGGCGCGAACAAAGCGGCGGCGTCGTTGCTGCTGACGGGACCGGGCGTGCCCTTTCTGTATTACGGCGAAGAAATCGGCATGGCCGGCAGCAAGCCCGATGAGCGCCTGCGCACGCCGATGCACTGGGACGATTCGCGCCTGGCTGGTTTCACTGGCGCTGACCGGGCCTGGCAGCCGCTGCAGGACGCGGGCAATATCGCCGCAGCCAATGTCGCTGCGCAAACCGGCGACGGCGATTCGCTTCTCAGCCACTATCGCCGCTTGATTCACTTGCGCAATGAGAACGCCGCCTTGCGCCGCGGCGCGTTTACAGCGGTAGACAGCTCCGAGCGCGGCATCTATGCCTTCTTGCGCCACGACGCCGCGCAAATTCTGCTCGTGATCATAAACCTGTCTGACGAGCAGATCGCCGGCTTCACGCTTTCGCTGGACGCTAGCGAGTTGGACCTGGCAGCGCCGACCTTGGTGTACGGCGTGGGCGCTTTGGCTGCGCCGCGCCTGAATGACGCCGGCGGCTTCGCGGATTACGCGCCGGTCCCGGTCCTTGCGGCGCGCGGCATGCTGATGATTCAGTTCTGACTGCCGCCTAATGCTTGGGCGCCGCGCCGTGCGGGCAATTGCGTCAAGGCGGCAAGGCCACTACAATCTCGGCAACGCGCCACGAGTGCATAAGCGCAGGCGATCTTGGACAACGTAATCGGCGAGATTCTGGCGCTGGGCGCCGCAATGAGTTTTGGCGTCGCGTCGGCATCCTATACTTTGGCCGGGCGCAAGTTCGGCGCGAGCTTTTCCATGGCGCTTAGTCTGCTCATTTCACTGGCCGTCTACGCGCCGATCCACCAACTGCTGCATGGCGAACCGGTTCCGCTCACTGCCGAGGCGAATCGCTGGTGGATTTTGGGCTTGTCGAGCCTGGCGGGCTTCGTCATCTCGGCGCTCTTTCTCTTGCGCGCCTTCCAGTCAATCGGGCCGCGGCTGACCATGTTGATCGGCTCGACATCGCCGATATTCGCCGCGTTGATGGCCCGGGTTTTTCTGGGGCAGCAGTTGCCCGCATTTGCCGTCCTTGGCATCGCCCTGGTCGTTGGCGGCGTCGTCTGGGTGGTATCGGAGCGGGGCGCCCAGCCCTTTGAGCAGGGCGACTCCAATTACATCAAGGGGCTGTCGATGGCGGTGGCTTCCGCAGTCGGCCAAGGGGCGGCTTTCGTGCTGATGTCGGAGGGCGTGGCCGGTGGCTTTTCGGCCATGAGCGCGGGCCTGATTCGCACGATTGTCGCCATCGTATTGCTCTGGGCTTATATCGCGCTGCGCGGCAAGCTGCGACAGAACCTGCGGATGATTTCGTCGTCGCCGCGCGCCTTGGCCTGGCTGGTACTGGCGTCGGTTTCGGGTCCGGTCGCCGGCACGACCCTGATTCTGATTTCGCTGCAATTTACCAGCGTCGGCGTCTCGTCGACCCTGACCAATACTACGCCCATATTCTTGATTCCCATTGCATATCTGGCCTTTGGCGAGCGCATCACGGCGCGCGCGGTCGCGGGCACCGTAATCGCGATTGCGGGCGTGGCGCTGCTGTTTGCGGCGTGACCGGGCGCGGCTGCCGCCGGCGAATTTTCCCTCATCGCTCAAAGGGGCTATAATATATGGCGCAAAGGGATAAGAGCATAAAGGTCTTGGCGATGACCGAATACAATATCCGCCCCCTGGAACGCTCCGATAGAGAGTGGGTGGCGCATTTCCTCGATGAGCGCTGGGGCACAACCCAGATCGTTTCGCGCGGCAAGTCAGTGTATGGGCACTTGCTGCCCGGCTTCATGGCCGAGCGGCCGGCGAATGCGCCCGATGCCGACGAAGGCGAAGGCGAAGGCGATGAAGCGGCCTCCGCGGAGAATATCGGCTTGGTCACGGTGCATATCGGCGACAAGGAGTGCGAGATCACCACGCTCAACAGCTTGACCGAATCCGAGGGCGTAGGCTCCGCGCTGGTGGAAGCGGTGGAGAATTGGGCGCGGGAAGCCGGCATCGAGCGCTTGTGGCTCGTCACGACCAACGACAATTTGGCGGCGCTGAAATTCTGGCAGCGGCGCGGATATGAACTGGTCATGGTGCATAGAAACGCGATCGCCGAGGCGCGCCGCATCAAGCCGCAGATTCCGATCACCGGATTGAATGGCATCACCATCCGCGACGAAATTGAGCTGGAGAAGAAAATCTAGCTACCGCCGCTCCAGGGACGGCGCAAGTTTCAGTTGTCCCCGCTTGCGTCCGCGTCAGCAGTTTGCGACCGCCTTTCGCGATAATCGCGCCAGAGACTCTCGGCAATGACCAGCAGGACGCCGAATACGATGGCGTGGTCGGCCAGGTTGGATACGTTGGAAATCAAGTTGGGAATCTGATAGTGGATGAAGTCGATGACGTGGCCGTGCTGCAGCCGGTCGAGCACATTGCCGGCGGCCCCGCCGATGACCAGGCCAATCGCTATCGGCGCCAGGCGTCCGTCCGCCGGCGCCTCGCGGAAATACCAGAGCAAGCCGGCAATGATCAGCAGCGCAATCACCAGGAAGACATCGCCGGCCATCGGGAGAATGCCGAAGGCCGCGCCCGTGTTGCTGCTGCGCGTGAGCTGAAAGAATGGCGCCAACGCCGGCAGCGGCTGGGCGCTCTCATAAACGCCCAGATTGGCGAGTATCCACTGTTTGCTGGCTTGGTCGGCCAGCGCGGTCACGGACATTGAGCCGCCCAATATGAGCCACTTGCGCATGCGTCGCTCCGTGCAGAGCTGTCGGGACTCGGCTCATTGTAGCAGAAAGTCTTGGCGAGTCCGCCCATCGCGAGTCGTCTCGCGCGCCTGATGACTCGTCCGCCTCATACTTCCCCGCCTGATCCGCCGGACGACTTTGGCAGTTGGGATTTTGCGGCGCAAAAAGCGCTGTATCTTGAGCTGGCGACGGGCGCGCTACATCAGTGGGGTTTCACCGTTGATGCGCTCGATTGGCTAGCCTACAGCAGCAATGCTGTATTCGCCCTGCGGGCGGCTGGGGCGCGCTATGTGCTGCGGCTGAGCCTGGCGGGCCGCGTCAAGGAGTCGCGCTTGCGCTCGGAGCTGGAGTGGCTGCGGGCGATCAGGCAGGGGACGGACTTGGCCGCGCCCGATCCGGTAACGCTCCGCGTAGGCGGCGAAGAGCGGCTTTACGCCCTGGCGTCGCATGAGAGCTTGCCGCCGCCGCATCGCGTCTTCTGCGTCTTGTTCCAACATATCGAGGGCCAGCGCAAATCAGCACGTGAGTTGAACCCGGCCGACTGCCGGCGAATCGGTCGCTACCTGGGCAGACTGCATTTAGACGCTCAGTTTGACCCGCCCGCCGGTTTTGATCGGCCGCGCCTGGACTGGCGGGGGCTGTTCGACGCGGAGTCGCCATATCAATCCGCCGCCGAAAGTCTCCCGCTCGCGGCCCGTCAGCGTGATGTTTTCGCTGATGTTGCGGCGCGTGTGGGCCAGGTCATGGCGCGGCTGGATGGCGAGCCGGCGAGTTTCGGCTTGATCCACGCCGACTTGCTTTCGAAGAATGCGCTGTTTCGACCCGATTCCGTCGCGGCCCTTGACTTCGAATACAGCGGCTGGGGGTACTTCAATTACGATCTGGCGCCGCTGCTCTGGGAGTTGCGAGGCGAGCGGACGGCGGACGGCGCGCGCCTGGAAGACGCGCTGCTGGATGGCTATCGGTCGGCGCGTCCAGACGCCCAGTTAGACTGGGAAGCGCTGGAAGCCTTTATCGCCGCGCGGCAGTTGGCGTCTTGCCGGTGGCTGCTGCAGAACCGGCATCATCCGAATGTGCGGGCCGCGGCGCCTGATCTAATCCGCCAGCGCGCGGCTGAGCTGGAACAGTACCTCCGTAGCGGCGAATTGAGGCGCCAGTCGCCGACCTTGTGAAGACGCCTGAATAAAAGGGATGCTGGATGCTGACCCGATACCGGGCTTTTAACCCCGATGCCTACAAGCTATTCATGCTGATGACGGCGGTGCAGTCGGTCGCGCTGACGACGGTGTTCACCATCAATCTGGTCTACCAGGTGCGGCAGGTCGGTTTGAATCCGCTGCAGTTGGTCCTGGTCGGCACGACGCTCGAGCTGACGGCCTTCCTGATGGAGATTCCTACCGGCGTTGTCGCCGATGTCTACAGTCGGCGACTGTCGGTCATCCTGGGCTTCGTATTGCTGGGCATCGGCTTTCTGGTGGAGGGGAGCCTGCCGCTCTTCGAGGCGCTGCTGGTCGCGCAGGTCATCATGGGCTTGGGCTACACGTTTCTCAGCGGCGCGAGCTCGGCCTGGCTCGTAGACGAGATCGGGGCGGAGCGGGCGGGCGGCGCTTTTCTGCGCGCGGCGCAAGTGGCGCAGGTGGCGAGTTTCATGGCGATCTTCGTCAGCGTGGCTCTGGCCAGCATCAGCCTGCAAGTCGCCATCATCGCCGGCGGCCTTATGCTGCTGCTGCTGGCCGGGCTGCTGGTTCTCGCCATGCCCGAGCGCGGCTTTCAGCGCCGACAATCGGATGAGCGCGAAACCTGGCGCGCGCTATTCTCGACTTTGCGCGAAGGCGTCACGCTGATCCGCGGGGGGCGCGTCCTGATGCTGATCATGCTGGCTACGATCATACACGGCGCATTCAGCGAGGGCTTCGACCGGCTGTCAGTCGCGCATATCCTGGCGAATTTCAACTTGCCGCCGCTGGGGCAGATCAACGAGATCGCCTGGTTTGGCATCATCAGCGCGGTGTCGATGCCGCTGAGCATCGGCGCGACCGAAGTCCTGCGGCGGCGCCTGGATCTGTCAGACGGGCGCCTGGTGGCCAAGACGCTGATGCTTGTTTACATTGTGATGATCGGCAGCGTCTTGCTCTTCACGCTGGGCGAGAGTTTCGCGCTGATCCTGCTGGGCTTGTGGTTGACGCAGGCGGCGCGGCAAGTGCGCAATCCGCTCATGGAAGCGTGGATCAATCTGTATGTCGAGTCGGATGTGCGCGCGACCGTCCTGTCAATCCAGGGCCAGGCGGACGCGCTCGGCCAGATCGCCGGCGGGCCGGCCGTCGGCGCTGTCGGTCTCCTGTCGTCCGTTCGCGCGGCCATATCCGCTTCCAGCCTTCTGCTGCTGCCCATTCTGCTGGTCTTTCGACGGACGCTGCAGGAAGACCTGGCCGCCAAGGGCAAAGGCGACTAGGCGCGTTTGCCGCGCTTCGCAATCTTCCGCCGGACACAGTAGAATGGCCGTCATTGTCGATGATGTGCCTTGGAGGCCGAATGAGCGCGCAAGAGATGCTGAAGGAACTTGAAGATTTCGATACGCCCTCAATTACCAATGTTGTGGCGACATACCCCGATTCTCCGCTCTGCCTGGGTCTGTACAACCCGTGGAGCGAGAATTGGTACACGGACCAGACGATCCGCTGTATGTACCCCGAGCTTGGGCGCCGCGTGGGCTACGCCGTCACCTGCGTCTATGGCTTGCCGGATCCGAATTATTCGCGGCTGAGCTTCCTGGATGTGCTCGACGCGATGGAAGCCTCGCCGCGGCCGACCGTGCTAATCATTCAGCAGAAGTTCCCGCCGGAGATCGCGGGCAAGGTTGGGCTGGCGGGCGGCAACATGGTCTCGGCGATGAATGCGCTTGGCTGCGTCGGTCTGATATCCAACGGGCCCTCGCGCGATTTGGATGAGATTCGCGAGATGGACTTCCAGTATATGCTTAGCGGCGTGACCGCGGGGCACGGCGCGATGGCGGTGCAGGCGGTGAATGTGCCGGTGTCCGTCGGCGGCATGGACGTGGCGCCGGGCGAGTTGATCCACATGGATGAAAATGGCGCGTGCAAGTTCCCGGCCGATCAGCTGGAGGCGGTGCTGAAGAATGTGCGGGCGCTGCGTCAAGAAGAAGCGGCGCGGATGAGCGCGCTGCAAGCGGCCAAGTCAGCGGCGGAACTGCGCGCGATATTCGGCGGGCACAGCTACGGCGATGGTGACGATTTGTAATTCTGTGACATGCGGCAGGACGCCTTAGCCCGCCGGCATGAACCCCTCTCGACGCCGCGCCCGGCGCGCGTATTATGTCTTCCGCACCGTGGCGCCCTTCGCCTTCGCATTGTGGCTGGCGATGGCGAATCTCTATTTCGCGACCGCCATCACCGCGGATCCCTTTCGGCTGGCAATGCTCCTGGTGGTCTTGGAAGCCTCCAGCTTCGCATTCGAGACGCCCACCGGTCTCATCGCCGACAGCTTCAGCCGCAAATGGTCGATGGTCATCGGCTATCTGATTTGGGGCGGGGGCTTTCTGCTGCAGGCCTTTGTTCCGATATACGAAGTGACGCTCGTGCCGCAGGCGATCTGGGGCTTGGGTTTCACCTTCGTCAGCGGCGCGCCGGAGGCCTGGCTGGTTGACGAGTTGGGCCAGGAAGAAGCATCGGCGCTTTTCCTGCGCGGCGCCCAGATCGGTCAAGTTAGCACGCTGCTGGGCATCGCCGCTTCGACTGCGCTGGCAACGCTGCATCTGGCGCTGCCAATCGCACTGGGCGGGGCGGCTACGATACTGCTGGCGGCGCTGCTGGCGATTATCATGCCAGAAGAAGGATTCCAGCCGGCCGGGGCAAGGGGCTTGGCATTCGCGCAATTCCGGCGGACGCTATCCGCTACGATCCGGCTGGTGCGGGAACGGGCAGTCTTGCGGGCAGTAGTCATCATCGGGGTGGTCATCGGCAGCTCCGTTGGCGGTTTTGACGCTATGTACGCGCCCCATATCGTACAGGATTTCGTATTGCCGGTCTTCGAGCCCGAAATCTGGTTCGGATTGCTGCTGGCCGGCGTGACCTTGCTGACCTTACCCTTGCTAGAATTGACGAAACGGCGGCTCTGGCATGAGCGTCAATCGACCACGACTGCGATTCTGGCGGCGTTTGCCGGCGGGACTGTAGCGGGCAATCTGGTATTCGCCTGGACGCCATCATTCTACATCGCTGCATTGGCGTTCTGCGTGAGCCAGGTTTTGCGCACAGCGACCAAGCCGCTCTTCATGATCTGGATCAACCGCCAGGCGCCGTCCGAGATCCGCGCGACGGTGATATCGCTGTACTGGCAGTCCAATGCCCTGGGGCAGATCGCCTTCACGCCGCTGCTGGGCGCGCTGGGCTCGCTGTCGTCGCTGCGGGTGGCCTTGTCCGCGGCCAGCCTGGCGCTGTTGCCGGTCATTCCGATCTACCGCCGCCATCGCGTTGACGACGGCGAGGCGAAGGATTCAGTTAGTCAACTTTAACAATAGACGATTGCTAATGTGTACAATGAAGGCAAGGGCCAAGGGAGACTCAGAAGAAGACTATGATTGGCAAACGGGTATTAATCACCGGCGCGACCAACGGCATCGGTAAACAGGCGGCGCTTGAACTGGCACGGATGGGCGCGGCGGTAGTCATCGTCGGCCGCGACGAAGTCAAGACGCGCAAAGTCAGCATCGACCTCAAGACTTTGAGCGGCAACGCCGATATTGACCTGGCTGTCGGCGATCTGTCTTCTTTGGCGGAAGTGCGCCGCATCGCCAGTGAGTATCGCGATACATACGGACGCCTGGATGTGCTGATCAATAATGCCGGCGCTTCATTTTCCACTTACCAGCAATCGGTTGACGGCTATGAGATGACCTTTGCGCTCAATCACTTTAGCTATTATTTGCTCACCAACTTGCTGCTGGACATCATGACGCTCACCGCGCGCGAACACGGCGAAGCGCGCATCATCAACGTATCGTCCAGCGCCCACGGCTCCGCCGGCGCGGGCGGATTGCGCCTCGCCGATACGCAAGATCCAAGCCGGTTCAGAGCCTTTCGCGCCTACGGCGGCAGCAAGCTGGCGAATATCCTCTTCACGTATGAGCTGGCGCGCCGCCTTGAAGGCACGGATGTGACGGTCAACGCCGCGCATCCGGGCCTGGTGAATACGGGCTTTGGCGACAATATGACCGGCATCATGCGGCCGCTCTTCAAGCTGATGAAGACCATTGCCGGGCGAACGCCGCAGAAAGGCGCGGAGACCTTGATTCATCTTGCGGTCGCGTCCGAGGTCGCGGGAATCAGCGGCAAGTACTGGTTCGACAAGAAGCAGTTGCGCTCAAGCGAGATATCCTACAGCCGCGACCAGCAGACGGCGCTCTGGGAATTCAGCGCCAAGGCGACCGGGGCCGGGTAAGCCAGGATTAGGGCAGGTCGTCGGGAAAGGTATAGCCGTCGTCGGTTTCAACCAGAGCGAGAATCTCCACCACCGCGTCCGGATTCAGCGGACCGTAGAGATGCGGGAAACTAGCCTCGCTCAAGGTCAGTGCGGCTGACTCGGGCTGCGGATGCGCCGGCGTTTCCCAGCGCAGTTCCGACTTTAGCCTGCATTCGTCGATGCTGAGCAACAGCAGGTCCGCCTGGCCGCGGTAGAAGTCATTGGCCACGGACAAAATCTGGGCGCGCGTGGAGCAGTGGATGAAGCCTTCGGCCGCCAGCGACGCCGGGCGGTAAATGCCGCGCCGCTGAGCCTCATGCCAGGCATCGCGCTTGACGATGTGATAGATCACGCGAGCGCTTGCTGCAGGTCGGCGATAAGATCGGCCGGGTGCTCGAGGCCAATGGAAACGCGCAGCAGATTGGCCGGCGTGCTCGAACCCTCTTCGATGGATTCGCGGTGCTCGATCAGGCTGTGCGTCCCGCCGAAGCTGGTGGCGCTGGTGAAGAGTTCGAGGCGGTTCACCAGGTCAATAGCGGCTTGTCGCCCGCCGCTCACGAGGATCGACATCAGCCCGCTGCCGAGGCTCATCTGGCGCAGCGCTAAATCGTTCTGCGGGTGGCTGGGGTGGTGGGGGTAGAGAACGCGCTCGATCTTGGGATGCTCGGCCAGGAAGCAAGCGACTTGCAGGGCGTTCTCGCTGTGGGCGCGGACGCGATACGAAAGGCTTTGCAGGCCGCGCGCCGCCAGCCAGCAATTCATCGGCGACAGCACGCCGCCGCCGATCCGCACGAGGCGCATGACGCGCTCGGCCAGCTCGTCATCCTCGGCAAATATGATGGCGCCGCCCAGGACATCATGGTGGCCGGCGATGTATTTGGTCAAGGACATCACCACAATATCAGCGCCAAGCGCGATGGGGTGTTGCGCCACCGGCGTGGCGACGGTGTTATCGACCAGCAGGGCGGCGCCCGCTTCATGGGCGATCTCGGCGATGGTGGCGATATCCGCCAGGCGGATCAGCGGATTGGTCGGCGATTCCAGGATGACGAGTTTGGTCGTTGGCCGCATGGCCGCGCGAACCGCGCTCAGGTCGCTCATATCGACATAGGTCGTCTCCAGGCCCCAAGGCGCGAAAAACTCGTTGAGTTGAACGCGGATGCCGAAGTACATGTCGTCGCTGGAGACGATATGATCGCCCGGGCGCAGCGCCTGAAAGATCGTCAGCATGGCCGCCGAGCCGCTGCTGACCGCGTGGGCGACGGCCCCGCCCTCAAGCCGCGCCAGGGTCGCCTCGAGCGCGGCGCGGTTAGGATTCTGCCAGCGGGTGTAGATCAGCTGGTCCGGGGGATGGTCTTCGCCGGTCGTCTCGTACTCGAAGGTCGTGCTGAGTGAGATCGGCGGCACGATCGCGCCGCTGGTTGAATCGGTATCGGCATTGTGTACCGCCAGGGTTTCCGGTCGGGGGCTCATGCGGCCTCCTCTTCGCGTCCAAATAGTCGCCGCCAATCATAGCGGCTAGCGTTCGCCCCCGCCAGGCGTCGGCGAGAAATGCCTTAGAATCAGGCGCGTTTCCGCCGGTTCGGCGTATACTTTGAATGAAAGCGCGTTCTACGCGGGAAATCTTTTCGCGAGGGCGACGCGGAAGAGGGGAGGCGGGCCATGCCAGACATGCTAGTTAAGCTCTACGACATTCCGGAGTTGGCGCCTGCGCTCGCGCGGCAGCGGGAGACGGGCGTCACGATCCGGCGCGGCATGCCGCCGGAGAAGTTCCTGACGCTTCCGTGGATCGGCCAGCATTTCAACCAATACTGGGTGTCGGAAGCAGATGTTGCTTTCGCGGCGCATCCGCCGACAATCTTCCTGGCGCATCGCGGCGAGCAATTGCTGGGATTCGCTTGTTACGATACCGCGCTCAAGAACTTCTTCGGGCCGACTGGCGTGGACGAGGCGGAGCGTGGCCAAGGCATCGGCACGGCGCTGCTGCTGGCTGCCTTGCATGCCATGCGCGCGGACGGATATATGTACGCCATCATCGGCTGGGCCGGGCCGGTCAGCTACTACGAGAAAGCGGTGGGCGCTGCGGTCATCCCGGATTCGGAACCGCCGGGCAGCTACCGCGGAATGCTGGGCACGAACGCTATTTTCAATGAGGGCGCGCCGGCTGATTCATTTTTGGAGGCGCCTTGAGTCAGGCGGGCTTCAGACGCCGCCTGGCCTGGAAGACGACGGCGTTGACCAGTTCGGTTAAGCCGCGTCCTTTGCCCATGGAAATGTCCCGGCCGAAGAACGTGAAGACGACTTCGCCGTTGATGGCGGCTACCTGCTCCAGGGGCGCGCCGCTGCACGATTGCTCGAGGATGGCGCTCATCGCCATGGCCGACAAGCCCTGCGGATTCAGTACGTCAAAGTAAAAGTCAAGCGTGCCGTCGTCGCGGTCCAGCGCCCAGACGAAAGCCTCCGATTCACAGCCGATGACGCGCTGCGCCTCGTCGTAGGGTTTCGTGGCGATGGACGCCGGCACCGGCTGAAACTCGTCGGCGATGTCGATCAAGAAATCAACGCGATCTTCGCGCGAAGTGACAAAGCCAAAATCGTCCAGGTATTCTTGCAGTTTGGGCGGGTATTCTGCCACTATGGCCTCTAGCGAAGCGCCGGCTTCGGGGAAGAGGCGCGCTCTTCCCCGCATTGCCGCTGCTGTTTATTTCTCGATGGGCAGGCCGACGCTGTTGCCCCATTCGGTCCAGGAGCCGTCATAATTGCGGACATCGGCGAAACCCAGCAAGTTGGTCAGGACGAACCAGGTGTGGCTGCTGCGCTCGCCGATACGGCAGTAGGCGATGGTGGGCTCGGCCGGGCTCAGCCCAATCTCGTCGAGGTAGATGCCGCGCAATTCGGCGGCGTTCTTGAAGGTGCCGTCTTCGTTGGCGGCGCGCGACCAGGGCACGCTGCTGGCGCCGGGGATATGGCCGCCGCGCACAGCGCCTTCTTGCGGGTAGCCATCCATATGCAGCAGCTCGCCGCTGAATTCGCCCGGGCTGCGCACGTCGACCAACTGGCCATTGGCTTGCGTATGCTGCAAGACGCCATCGCGGAAGGCGCGGATGCGGCTGTCGTCGCGTTCAGGCGCGCTGTAGCTGCTCGGGCTGATGCTGGGCTTTTCACGCGTGAGCTCGCGGCCTTCTTCGGCCCACTTGAGCCGTCCGCCGTCCATGATCACCGCGTTCGTGTGGTTGAAGAGCTCAAATACCCAGAGGGCATAAGTCGCCCACCAATTGCTCTTGTCGCCATAGAACACCACCGTCGTCTCCGGCGTGATGCCGATGCGGCCGGCCAGCGCTTCAAAGCCGGCCCGGCCGAGGTAGTCGCGGCGGAGCGGGTCGTTCAGGTCCTTGACCCAGTCCACTTCGACCGCGCCCGGAATGTGCCCGCTGGGATAGAGCAGGGGATCTTCGTTCGATTCGACAATGCGGACGCTGTCGTCGTTCAGACGGGCGGCGACCCACTCGGTGGAGACGAGCTTGTTGGCATTCGCGTACCCTCGGCTAGCTATATCACTCATCTTGACGCTCCTTCCAGGCTAAGCCTGCTTAGTCATTCTTGGCGTGGTGGATTCAAACAAAAAAACCAACCGCTGCGGGCTGGCTTATCGCTGCCGGGCAATTGTGTTGCTGGCAACCCGGTAAGGCCCGCTTAACAGTCGGTTTCCATACAACAGCAACACCCGGTAATGCTGACTGCGTGAGACTCGTTCATTCGCCTACCATAGCACAGGCATGGCGGCAATTCAAGCCAAGCGCGCCGGTCTATCATGTTTCTAACAGGAAGGGCGGCAGGTCGAGGGTGGCGGTCATGTCATCAAAGCGGAGCCGGCATTGCTGCAGTTTGAGCGAAAGGTAGATCCCGCGCGGGCAGTGAAATGTAAATTTGCCGCGGGCGATGCTGCCAATGACCGGTTTGCGTAGGGCCACAACGTATACGCCAGCGGCGTCCTGGTCGGTTGTCAACTGCCAGCCGAAGCCCGCGCGCAATTCCGCCGTCGCCAGAATTTGCGGCTGATCGTGAAAGGCAAGCCGGATATCGGACTGTTCGGCTTGCAGAAAGAGCGTGCTCGGAATGGCGACCTCCCAGCGGAAGCGCTGTGACTCGACCGCGAGATCACGCGCCGCGACAAGCAGACGGGCAGCCTTGGCTATATTGCCCAAATGCCGCACTATATTTCTTCCAAATGGGCGGCGACCCAGCGCTCATAGGCGCTTCGCAGCTGCGCGGTGATTTTGCCCGGGGCGCCGTCGCCTATAGCTATGCCGTCGATTGCCACGACCGGGATGATGCCGCGGCTGCTGCTGGTCAGGAAGGTTTCGCTGAAACGACGGATGTTCGCGCGCAGCGGCGCCTCCAGCCGCAGCGGAATGATCGCGGCGCAAGTCTCGATGACCACTTGCCGCGCGATGCCGGCCAGGATTTGCGCGCCCGCGGTGCGCAATTCGCCGTCTTCGATGGCGTAAAAGTTACTCGACAGACCCTCCAGGATGCGGTCGTCTTCCGAGACGATAAAAGTCTCGTAGATATCGGGCGGCCGCGCCGACGCCAGTGCCCGGCGGATGTGCATCCACTCGCTGGCTTTTGAGGCCGGGTTCAGGCGCGCAACGTCGGCGGCGGTGGCGCAGCGCGCGCCCCTTTGGATGAGAGCGGGCGCCGGCGGCCTAAAGGGCTCGATGGACAGCAGCATTTCGCCGGGACTATCGCCGGGCGCGGAAATGCGAAAGCGCGCTTCCTCATAGCTGGAATCTACGATCATCCGCCGCAGCGCTTGCCGCAGCCGCTTTCGATCGAAACGCAGGGCGAACCCCTCGCGCCGGGCGGAGTCTTCCAGCCGATCCAGGTGGGCGTCGAGCAGCAGGGCCTGCGTGCGGCGATGGGTGTTGCTTACGGTATAGACGCCGTGACGCGGCTCGAAGGCGGCCGCTTCATCCAGCGATGCCGCCGTAAAGTCGACATCTGCCAGTCCGGCCGCGGTCAGCCGCTTGACGATGGCGGCCATGCGGCGCTAGCGCTGCAGCCACTGTTCGCGGAATAGCGCCCAGTCGGCTTCGCTCAGCTGCTCGTCAGAGAATATGGCGACGCCGGTCACCAGCGCGCGCTCTACCTCGTCGAGCCGGCGCAAGCCTTCGCGGACGCCGTCGATGGCGGCTTCCATAGTTTCGACTTCCGGGTTGTGAGCGCTGCTGGCGCCGCCATAGTTCGGGATGCTCACCAGGATATCCGTATTGGCTTCAAGCAGATTAACGTAAGTCTCGACATGGTAGGCGATCCAGTTCACGTAATCCAGGCGCGACTGGCGGTAACTTTGGTACATCAACAGCACCACTTCGTCGGCCAGGACCATAATGCGCTGTTTGAAGTTGGACGACCACATGGTGCCGGGCGCGATAGTCGGGATTTCCTGCAGGCGCAGATCATGCGGCGTCAAGTCCGCGGTGGCGGCGACGGCGATGGTGTGCTCGCTGCCGACCGCGGAGCGAACTCGGCGAATCAGACGAATGAAGTCATCTTTGCCGGCGAACATCGGCTTGACATCCAGCAGTACGCCATCAAAGCCGAGTTGATCAACCAGCAATCGCGAGAAATCGGCGATGTTCTGGTGCAGATTGGTGTCATCCAGCCGATAGCCGTCGACGCGGTCCAGGTGCGTCCAGATTTCGATCCAGGCTAGCAAGTCCACGCGGTCGTTCTGGCTCTTGAAGGCGTCGACAAATTGGGCGACCGCCAGCCGCGAATTCATGAAGCCGTCCGCGCCTTGTGGCCCGCCCGTCCAGCGATTGTCGATGTCCAGCGAGCTGACATAGACGTAGGCCTTGCCGATGCGGTGCGCAACCAGGCGATCGGCGAATTCAAGCATTTGCGCGTCGCCGATGTCGCCGTATACCCAGGTGCGGTCCAGCCAGATCGCGTTGTTCAAGGGCAGGGTTTCGCTTTCGCGATTGAAGAATGCGCCGAACGCGAAGCCAGCGATCACGATCACGCCGCCAATGGTAGCGACGCGTAGCCGATTCCGCGGCGCGAAAAGGGCAGAAAAACGCAGCGCGCGCTGCTGGCCCAGGTGCCCGCTGCCGCTGCGACCGCTAGTACCTCCGCCCGCGCTCAAAAACAATTTCGAAATCAGCCAGGCGATAGGACCACGCAGTACTCGCAATCCACGCCTGGCACTCGCATTTTCAGGGGCAGATTGGCGCGTCATAGACATCGAAACACACGTACATTCGTTTTAGCTTCGCTCAAGATTCATTGTAGCACAAAACAGAATGACAACGTTTCCGCGGACAACCTAAGGCTGGCGCGGGCTGATGCCGGAGCTGAGCTTATCCAGGAGCGGCGGCGCCAATATGAGCGCGCCCACTAACAGCGCAGTTAGCGACGCGAGCAGGACGGCGCCGGCGGCAACATCTTTGGCGACCTTCGCCAGCGGGTGGTATTCTGGCGCCGCGATATTCGTCGCTGCTTCAACCGCCGCGTTGATGAACTCGGCGATCCAGACCAGCGCCGCCGCGAGAATCAAGACGGCCCAACCCGGGGCGTCGATATCCGCCTGCCACGCGGCGATCAGCAGGGCGACGGTGGCCGCGGCCATGATTCGCGTATTGGCCTGGAAGCGCAGCATGTAGACGATTCCGGCCAGCGCGTATGTGAAGCTGCGCCAGCGTGATTCGCTGCTGGACCAACTGTGTTGCGCCGGATCGGCATCCGCGGTCGCAGCCAGACGCTGCCTGAGCTCACTATCCATTGTTCATCGCCGCGTATTCGTCGACCAGCGCCGGGCTGATGCCGAGAGTCTGCAATGCCGCCGCTTGCAGCGCCCACATGCGTTCATGCGAGGCGGCGGAATCATGGTCGTGCCCAAGCAGGTGCAGCGCCCCATGAATCACCAGCAGGCAGAGCGCGTCGCCGAGGCGGCAGCCGCGCGCGTCGCACTGCGCGGCCACGTAATCACAGGCGATGACGATATCGCCGAGATAAGGGACGGCGCTGTCAATCGCGTCAGGAAGAGGCGGCGCGGCGAAGGACAGGACGTCGGTGGCGGCGTCAAGCTTGCGGTGTTGTCGATTGTACGCGCGCACCGTTTCCGAATCCGCCATGATGACGCTCAACGCGCCGCGGCTTCGGTCGCCCGACAGTTCTAGCGCGGCCTGCGCCGCCAGTTGCAGGCGGCCCGTATCAAGCGGACATTCGGTCAGGTTTTGCAGCTGAATCCTGGCGCTCACGCCGGCTCATCCACTGCGGCGGGGCTTGAGGCGGGCCGGGGGTTTGATCGACTTGGCGCCGTTGCGCTTGGGCAGGAAGGGCACATCAGTCAGCGGCTCGTCATCTTCCATCAGCGTTGCGGGCTCTGGTTCGTCCGGCTGTGCGGCGGGCGGCGTCTCGGCAGGATCGGACACGCCAGCCGCGACTTGGGGGGCCGCCGGCGTCGGCGCAGTCTTGCGCGCTTTTTTCGGCTTGTCGGCTGTGGCCGCGCCATCAGTTGCGGCAAATGCGGGTTGCGCGACGGTCGCGGCCTGGGTGTCAGCGCGGGCGGGCGACCGCCCCGGCGACTCTTGCACGGCCCGGGCGTAGTCAATTCGCGGATGGAACAGGCCGCGGAAGATGTCGATGAAAGTTTCTTCGATTTTGCGCAATTCGTTGAGCGTCAGATTGGAATCGTCCAACTGTCCGCTGTTGCGTTTGCCCTCGATGATGCCGTGGACCAGGTCGGTGATTTCTTCGTTGGTCTGCGGCTTGACCGCGCGCGATGCCGACTCGCAACTGTCCGCCATCATGACAATGGCCGTTTCCCGGCTCTGCGGAATGGGACCCGGATAACTGAAGTCGGCCAGGTCGACTGCGCTATCGTCGCCGGCCGCGGCCAGGGCGCGCTGATAGAAGACATAGACCTGCGTCGTGCCGTGGTGCTCGCGTATGAATTCGCGGATTCGGTGCGGCAGATTGTGCCGTTTGGCGATCTGATCGCCTTCAATCGTGTGATTGATGATGATATCTGCGCTGCGGTACGGATCATCCAGGGCGTCGTGCGGATTCGGAATATGCTGCTGGTTCTCCGTGAAAAAGAAGGGATTGCTCATTTTGCCGATATCGTGATACAGCGACGCGACATGAGTAATTTGCGTGTCCGCGCCGATGGCTTGCGCCGCTTGTTCGGCCAGATTGGCCACTTGCAACGAGTGCTGGTAGGTGCCGGGCGCCTCGCGCAGCAGGCGCTGCAACAGCGGTTTGCTGGGCTGGCTCAAATCCATCAGCTTGAAGGGAGTGGGCAGGTTGAAAAGCACGGTCAGCAGGTACATCACGCCGAAAGCGGTAGTCGGCACGATGAGCGCGCCGCTGAAGAGGGCTTGCAGCATAATGGTGACGTCGTTGGGCCCGAAGCCGATTTGCAGCGCGAAGATCGCGACAACAGCGGCATTGGCCAAGCCGACAAACAGGCCGGCCAGGAAATAGTTGTTCAGCCGGCCGGCATTGCGCAGCGTCAAAATGGCGCCGATGTTGCCGGCTGCGATCAGGCTGGCGATCTCCAGCGACGGGCTGCGGCTGAGCAAGCTGCTCAAAAAGGCGAAGCCAAGGGCGGCGACGATAGCCAGGTTGGGCGTGCTGATGGCCACGTAGACGATGCCCAGAGCCGCCGCCGGCATCAGATAGATATTGGCGTTGCCAAAGGCGCGCATGGCCGCCAGGGCCACCAGGAAGAGCACGGCGATCAAGAGCAGGTTGGTGTTGTCGGACGTCATCAGGCGCGGCTCAAAGCGGCTGATATACAAGCCCAGAAGAATGGCGGTCAAGCCGCTGGCCAGCAGCGCGCGCAGGATCCGCGGCGCGCGATTGCTCGTGCGCGCGAGCAAGCCCAATTCTTGCAGCGCTTCGAATGACAAGGCGTCGATGCGCTGGCCGGCGGGCGCGACGATCTGGCCGGCGATGAATTGCCGTTGCTGGTTCTCGACATTGGCCAAAGCCGCCGCCTGGTTGATGGCGGTTTGCTCGGGGTTCTCAAAGGTGTTGGCGCGGATGAGGTCGGATGTAATCTCGGTCACGATCCGGCTCTGCTGCTCGGTCAGGCGCAGGCTCACCTGGTTGGGCAGCCGGGCGCGCGCGCGCTCCAGGTCGGCAGCGCGGATTTCGGCGCTCATCACCCGTTCCAGCACCAGCACAATTTCGTTGCGCACTTGCAGCCAACTGTCGTCGGGCAACTGCAAGATGGCGCGGATCGTATCTATGCTTTCCACCAGCTGCAATGACGCTATCGCCTTGATGTCGGCGATCTGCTGATCCAGCGAGGCGTAGGTATCGGCGCGAACGTTGTCGATGTAGGCCAGAATCTGCTCGGTCAGGTCGCGTTGCTGGCGGGCGACGCCGGGATCGGCCGGGCTAAAGACGGTCGGCACTTGCGAGAGGACATTGGTCCGCTCTTGCTCGGTGAGGATCGCGCTGATGAACGCGCCTTCTTCGCGCGTGATGATGTCTTCGGTGGGCACGCGACCGATGCCCAGATTGGCGGTGCTATTGAAGCGCAGGAAAATATCGTCAAAGGCGACGATGAAGGTGCAGCAGAGCGCAAACACAACCGCCGCCGCAAGCATCAGAAGGAAGCGCGCCACAGTCTCCGTCAGTTGCGGACTGAACCTGAACCGCTCTTCGAGCAAATCGGCGACGCGCATCAACACGAGGCTAGCCCAGCATCTCTCTGACAAGCGCGCTGACTGCGCGGCCATCGGCCAGGCCCTGCACTTGCGGCATGACGACCTTCATCACGCTGCCCATCTCTTTCATCGAGGTTGCGCCGGCCTCGTCTATAGCCTGCCGCACGATTGGCCGCAATTCATCGGCGCTGAGCTGGCGCGGCAAGAATTCTTCCGTCACCGCCAATTCCAGTCGCTCGTTGGCGGCGTCTTGCCCGCGTCCGGCGCCTTCCAATTCGGCAATGGTTTCGCGCCGCTTCTTGGCCTCTTTGCGCAGAACGTCCAGCACGCCGTCGTCGTCCAGAGAAGTCTGGCTGTCGATCTCCACCTGTTTGATGGCGCTCTGCAGCAGGCGTATCGCGTTGCGGCGCTCGCTGTCTTTGGCTCGCATCGCGTCCTTTAGCGCGGCTTGCAACGCTTGCTTTAGTTCTTGCATTTTGCCTTGCCAGTCCTGCTCAATCGGTAAGGGCGTAGGCGGCTAGCTCTCTCAAGCGAGCTTAGGCGCCGACAGCACTTCTTCCACTGTACCATGAATTGCGCCCATATTGTACGTCTCCAGGCGAGTTGCGGTAATGACATTGCTGAGGTCGCGCGGGTGGATCGCCCGGGCGCGCATGTAGTTGTCGGTGTAGCCGGTATGGACAAAGCCGTCGGGCGTGGCGCCGGTGATTTGCTCCCAGAGCACGTTCTGCCTGCCGCCCAAGAGCCGCTCGGCAAAGCGGCGCTCGAGCGCCTCCGACAGCGCAAGCAATTTCGCGCTGCGCGCTTTCTTCTTCGCCTGGCTGATTTGGCGGCGCATGCGGCTGGCCGGCGTGCCCGGGCGGCTGCTATAGCGGAATACGTGCAAGCCGCCAAATTCCATCGCGCGGATAAAGCGCTCCGACTCAGCGAATTCAGCATCGGTCTCGCCCGGGAAGCCCACGATGACATCCGTCGTGATACGCAGATCGGGAATTTGGTCGCGGGCGGCAAGCGCCAGGGCGCGAAAGTCTTTCTGGTTGGTATTGCGGCGCATCCGTTTGAGTGTGGCGTCGCAGCCGCTTTGCAAGGGCAAATGCAGATGACGGCAAAGGCGCGAATCCTGCCACAATGCGAAGAAGTCCGGCGACAGGTCCCAGGGCTCCAGCGACGACAGGCGAATCCGCGGCAGGGTCGTCTCGCGGAGCAGCGCCTCGACGAGACGACGCAGCCCGTATCGGTCGCCAAGGTCGTGGCCGTAGCTGCCGAGGTGGACGCCGGTCAGCACCGCTTCCTGGCAGCCACTACCTTCCAGATACGCGACCTCGCGCAGGATCTCTTCAATCGGACGGCTCCGCCCCTTGCCGCGCGCGATAGTGGTGACGCAGAAAGTACAGGCATTGTCGCAGCCGTCTTGCACTTTGACGAAGGCGCGCGTCCGCCCGAGGTTGCCGGGCAGCGCTCCCCGTTCGATCGGCTCGCTGTCGAATTCGTCGATCCGCTGCCCGGTGATCCGGGAAACGAGTTGCGCCTTCTCGCCGTTGTCCACGACCCGCCGCACGCCAGGCAGCTCGGCTATATCGCCGGGCGCAATCTGGGCGTAGCAGCCGGTGACCGTCGTCTCGCCCTTTGGGTTGGCGCGATGAAAGTCTCGGATCAGCTTACGGCTGGTTTTGGCCGCCTCCCGGGTAACGGCGCAAGTGTTCAGGACAAAATGATCGGCCGCCTCCGGCGAATCGACAACTGCGTGCCCTCCCGCGCTGAATTGCCGCGCCATCGCGTCGATCTCGCTCTGGTTGAGCCGGCAGCCGACCATCCTCAAGTGGACTTTCACAGGCGCGCTTCCCTCTCGTCAATGCCACCCGGACTGAATACGAGCATATTATCGAAGCGCACAACGACGCCGCCACCACCGGAAGCGGTCGACTGCGCGATTAGCCCCAAGCGGCCGACGGTGGTATCGGCGAGGTAGCTGTCCTGCATGCTTCCGCCGACGCATTCGCCCGCGGCGTAGGTGCTTGCCGCCCCCGGCGCGTCCGGGACGCAGAGCGCCAGCGGCGCGCCGTTCACATAAAACCGATAGCGCCGACCCTCAGCGACTACCCGTATCAGGTTTTCCGCGCCCAATCCCTGGCGGATCGCGTCCGATGCGATCCATGCGCTGAGGATGCTGGTCCCCCGCGCGTCCGTCCGCCACAAGGAATAGTAGCCGTCGCTGCTGATGAGGAAGGCGAAGTATTCGGTCGCTTGCTTGATGTCCAGGGTCTGGCGAATGGCCGCGCCCGCCAGCGGCAGCATATCTTCGACGCCGCAGAGCAGCACCGCCGGCAGATCGCAGCCGGTCTGTCTGTCGCCGCGGATGTGGAAGACCAGGCCGAAGGCGTTGTCCAGCGGGCCCTCGCTGGCGACGGCCTGCACGCTGAAATCGAAGTCGGCGAATTGCGGCTGGGCGGCCGACCAGGTCGCGGTCTGTAGCGCGCTGACGGAAAGCTCCAACTGGTCGTCGATGAGGCGCGCGCTTTGCTGCCCCTCGTAGAGATCCCATTCGTCTGCGAAGCCCGAGAAACCAGCGACATGAAGCAGCTCGCCGGCCTCGCCGGTCAGCGCGTGGCTGCGCCGGGCGAGCGCGCTGTATACCAGATTGGCGGCGATCAAGGCGAGCAGCATGCAGAGCGCAAGCGCGCCTATGCGGATATTGCTTAGGCGGAAGCGGCTGCCGGTGTTGGTCTGGCTGTCAGCTGCTGACACGGTATCGGCCGGGGCACATCGGGCGGCAAGTGGTGATTCTAGCACAGAGCCCAGGCGTGACGACAGACGCGAATACGCTTTTTGGGGATTGCCGCGTCCACTGCCTTGACAGCCGCTCGCAAAGCTGATAGGCTAATTTCCGAAATAGCGTAATAGCTTGCGACGATGCCGAAGAACACAACCACTACCACAACTATGCTGATGACTACGATGCGCATAGCGGCGCAACGTGGAGGTCTCCTGTTGTTGTAGTGGCGAAGAAGCGGACTACAAACGGGCGCGTGGAAGACCTCCACGCGCCTTTTTTGTTTCCGCGCCCGGTATCGGCTTCAGTCGCAGCGGGCTGGCGCGGAAACCAGCGGCGCGGCAGCCAAGCGTAGACCAATTCGAGAAGGGGCGAGGGCATGGCGCGGATAACGATGAAATTCGGCGGAACGTCTGTGGGGTCGGCGGAAGCAATCGCACAGGCGGTTGCGATTGTGCGCGACTTCCTGGCGGACGGCGACGAGCTGGCGGTCGTGGTCTCGGCGATGGCGGGCGTCACCGACCGCTTGCTCGAGTCTGCAAGCGCAGCCGCCAGCGGCGACAAGCCGGGATATAGCGCGATTAACCAGATGCTCCGTAAACGGCATCAGGCCGTTATCGACGCGCTGGTAGCCGCTGACGATTCACGCGCCGCTATCGAGGCGGAAGTGGACGCGCTGCTGCGGCAACACCTCGAGCTATGTGAAGCCGTGCGCGTACTGGGCGAGGCCACGCCGCGGATTACCGACGCGCTGGTATCTTTCGGCGAGCGGCTCAGCAGCCGCGTCATCGCCGCCGTCATGCAAGCCGAGGGGCTGCCCGTCGAACAATTCGACAGCAACCGCTTTATCGTGACGGACAACCAGTTCGGCGACGCCGACCCGCTATGGGACGAGACCGAGGCGCGCATCGTACAGGGCTTGCGCCCGCGCCTTGAAGCCGGCGTCACACCGCTCATCACCGGCTACTTCGGGGCGACGCCCGATGGCACGATAACGACGCTGGGCCGCGGTGGCAGCGACTTTATCGCCGCGATCATCGCCGCCTATCTGGACAGCGACGAGTTGGTCATCTGGACCGATGTTGATGGCGTCATGACCACCGACCCCCGCCTGGACCCCCGCGCGCGCGTGCTGCCCTACGTGTCGTATCAGGAGATCGGCGAGTTGGCCTTTTATGGCGCCAAGGTGCTGCATCCCAAGACGGTGCAGCCCATTGTCAGTCGCGACATTCCGCTGCGCGTCCGCAATACCTTTAACCCCAGCCACCTCGGCACAGTGGTTGGCGCGAAGACGCAACCCAGCGAGACGGTCATCAAAGCCGTCACCGGCATCCGCGATGTCTCGATGCTGACCGTCAGCGGCCGCGGCATGTTGGGCGTGCCCGGCATCGCCGGACGGACCTTTCTGGCATCGGCCAACGCCGGCGCCAGCATTCTGATGATCTCGCAGTCTTCATCGGAGCAGAGCTTTTGCTTCACCGTAGTAGACGCGCTGGCGCAGAATGTCAAAGCCGCGGTTGAGAGCGAGCTTCAACGCGAGCTTCAGCATAATGATATTGACAGCGTCGAAGTGCTCAGCGATATCGTGATCATCACTGTCGTTGGCTCGGGCATGCGCGGTACGCCGGGCGTGGCAGGCCGGGTCTTTTCGCTCTTGGGCGAGAACCGGATTAACGTGCTGGCGATCGCGCAGGGCTCGTCGGAATGCAGCATTTCCTTCATCATCGAGCAGCGCGATCTGGAGTTGGCCGTGACGGAATTGCACACCCTGGCCCTGGAAACGGTCGAGAACGACAGCGTCAACGGGCTGGGAAGCCCGTACTGATCCGCCGCTTCAGTCAGCGATCAGGGCTTGCAGTATCGCTTCCCAGTGCGAGAAAAGGATCAAGTGGCCCGCTTGCGGGTCGCCATGCGCCACCGCCTTAGGGATCATGCCGGCCATGCGCTTGCTGACCACGGGCGAGCAGAAGCGATCGCTTTCGCCCCACCAGACATCGACCGGGACTGAAACAGATTGCAGGCGAAATCCCCAGGAGCGCGTCAGCGCTACGATTTCGTCGACCAGAAAGTCACTGCCGGCGCGGCGGATTTCGCCCCACATTTCCAGGCGCCTCCTGAAGAGATCCAGATTGCTCAGCGCTTCCTGATCGGCCCGGGAGAGGGAACTGCCAAGCTCGCGAATATACTGGTCGGAACTACGCTGGGCGTCGACCCAGAAGAAGCCGCGCATCAGCAGGCGGAAGAAAGCTTCGTTGCCGCTCGCCAGTTGAAAGAGCCGTCCGTAAAAGGGGTGCAAGGCGCGGAATCCCTGCACGTGATCGAGCGGCGGCAGGCAGCTGACAACTGCGCAGCGCCGCGCGATTTGCGGAAAGCGCCAGGCGCAGGCCAGGGCGTAGGGGCCGCCGGCCGAATACCCAAGCAGGGCGAAGCGTTCCAGTTTCAGCGCCTTGCTCAGCAGCATGACATCGTCGACGACATCCATGAGGCCGCGGCCTGGTTTGCGCGTCGACATGCCGAAGCCGGGCCGGTCTACGCCAATCAGCCGCACGCCCAGCCGCATAAGAATCGAGTCATCGGGATGGCGCAGGCTGTGGTTGCCCCAGAGATCGTGGAAGAGGAATACAGGCTTGCCCTCGGGATCGCCATATTCAGCGAAGCCGAGCCGCCGCCCGTCCGCCAGTTGCGCTTGCCGCGCCGTTGCCACTTGCGCCAATCTGGGCATGTTCAATCCGCCCTTTGCTTTCCGCGTGCGAGCGTACAAGATTTCACGCCCTGACGATAGTCCATTTCGTTGCGCTTTCGGTGCGCTAGCGCGGATAAACGGCTAGGACTGTCGGGACTGCGTCAAAGGAGGGCAGCAAGTAGTCTGCAGCCGGCAGCGCCAGCATAGTTGAGCCGCCGCCGTCGAGATTGACGGCGGTGACGATCGCTAAGTCGGTCGTGGGCAGCCAGGCGCTGAGGTCGTCTAGCGACGGGCCCAGGAAGGGCGCAACCATGATCAAGATATTGCCGCGCCTGTCCTCGGCAATCAGCGTGCGGCGATTGCGCTCGCCGTTGGCCGCGCTGACATAGGCCGGCTGTCCCTGGTCCACCAGCAGCGGGAAGCCCTGGACGGCTTGCTGGACGGCGTCGTCGATTTGCGCTTGGGACGAGAGGTAGCTCGTCACGGTCGGCGACCCGTCGCGCAGCATGAAGAGCCCGCCGCGTTCGGTATAGGCGGCGCCGTGTAGAACGCCGTCGCTGACGACCGCGCCCAGAACGCGCTGATTTTCGTCGAAGAAGTTCGCGTTGACGATGAGGCTGGCGTCCGCTTCGAGCGAGCGCCAAGCGGCCAGGCTCTGCGGGTCGCCCTCGCGGTAGATCGCGCGAAACCGAAAGCGGCGCGGGTCAATGCGGACGACCACAATCTGCGCCAGCTCGTCGCCCTTGGGGTAGAGTGTCCGCCATGTCAGCCCATCCTGTAGCGTTTGCCAAGCGGTCGGCGCTGTAGCGGTCGGCGCCGGAGCAGGCGTCGCTTTGAATCGCAGGCTGCAGCCGGTTAGCAACAGCGAGCACGCCAGTAGACACAAGACTGGCCGAGCCAAGGCCCACGCAAATGCCCTTTTCTCTCGCAGCATAAGCCTCCCCCATCCTGATAGCGGACAGGACAATTTCTGAAAGTCGACTCCGACAGGCTGTACCCCACCCCCGGCCCCCTCCCCGGCAAGCCAAGGAGGGGGAG
>VXLV01000019.1 GCA_009841405.1 Chloroflexota bacterium
ACCCGCCGGGCGCCGGGGGGGGGGGGGTAAAGCCTGTCGGAAGCGACTCTCATAACCTGTCCTGTCGTCAGCACGCTGATGGCGGGGCCGCCGGGGGATTGACATCGTAAGCAATCCGTCAGATTCGGCCCGATTATTCTGTGTATAATGGGGCTGATGATGGTTGGATCATTGGATTTGGCCGCATGAAGCCGGTGATATTGATGTGGCTGTTCCTGCTCGCGGCGACGGTCAGCGGGCAGGCCAGCGAAGACGGCGCCGAGTTGCCGGGCGAATTCCAGGTGAATTCGCTGGGCAGCGAATATCAGAGTTGGAACAATTGCGCGCCAGCCACGCTGACGAATGCTTTGAAGCATTACGGATACAATGACGATCAATTCCGCGCCGCCAAATGGCTGAAGCCAAATTACGAAGACAAGAATGTCAGCCCCTGGCAGATGGCGGAATTTGTCAACACGCAGATCCCCGAAATTCCTGTCTACGCCATCGTGCGTTCCGGCGGCACGCTGGAGCAAGCGCAGACCATGATGGTCAACGGCTTCCCGGTGATCATCGAGTTTGGCTACGAGCCTTCCGGCTACGAATGGATGGGGCACTATTTGCTGCTCAAAGGTTGGGACGCTTCCAAGCAGGAATTCACCACGATGGACAGCTTCAAGGGGCCCAATACCCGCTACAGCTACGACTACATTGAGCATTACTGGCAGCACTTCAATTACACATTCATCGTGCTCTACGAGGCGCAGCGCGAAGAAGAGTTGCTGGCGCTGCTGGGCGCGGACGCCGATGAATGGCAGAATCACATCAAGGCGCTGGAGATGGCGCGGGCCGAAGCCATCGCCGACCAGGAAGATGCCCACGCCTGGTTCAACATGGGCAGCAGTTTTGTCAACCTGGGCATGTACGACGCGGCGGCGCAGGCTTACGACAAAGCCATCTCGCTCGGCTTACCCTGGCGCATGTTCTGGTATCAGTTCGGCGCCTGGGAAGCGTATTATCATACCGAGCGCTACGACGACATGATCCGCATCGCGCGGCAGAACCAGAATGACGGCGGCGGCCAGTACGTCGAGGAAACGTATTACTACCTGGGTCGGGCGCGGGAAGGGCGGGGCGAACTGGACAAGGCGCTGCAGAACTACATCACCGCGCTGACATTCAATCCCAATTTCAGCCCGGCGCGTGAAGCGCGCGATCGCCTGCGGGCGGCGCAGAGTTGAGACCGAGATCCGCTCGCTAGGCCAGTCGTTTAGCCTGACCGGCCGTGACTGCCTTCAGATACCGGCCGGCGAAAATGTGGCAGGCGAAAAGTGTCAGCGCCATGAAGGCTACGCTCAGTCCCCAAGTGAGTAGTCGACTAGCGTCGCCATCCTGTAAGCGGGTCGGCCACTGCATAAGCCACCAACCCTTGAGGAGAATTACCGAGATCAAGGGAACTGTGAACATGGCGACGCGGAATGTTCTGGGCCGAAGAATCTCGTTAAAGCACAGCATGATTGTCAGCGCCATACAATTGCCCAGTACGAGGCCAGTCCCCAGCCCTTGGGCGAAAACCTGTCTAAATTGTTGAGATTTCTCCGACAAGACGACCGGTCCGTCGCTGGTCCGCAGCAGATAAATCAGATACTCCGCGAGCGGCATTAGAGCGCAGGCGGCAGATACGAGAACTACCAATGTGATCAATGGCCTTGCACGCCACACAGGCGTCGACTGATCGGTCTTGCGCCTCGAAACTTCCGAGTCAAATCTGTTAGCCGCGTTCTGACAGATGGCGACGGCCACTGTCGTTGCCAGCAGCCAACGACCAATGATATGCGGCTGCCGCACAAGCGGAATCAGAAATGAACTGCCGTAAAGGTCGAAGTCATGTCCTAAGCTGAGGATGAAGCACAGGGTGGACGGCACAAGAACTAACAGGCCGATCAATTGTAGATAGCGAAAGGGCTCGCTGATTCGGCCGTGGAAAATCGCAGTCACAATGACGATCATGACGCCCGTCAGACCACCGAGAACCAAGAATATGCCGAAGACGAATAACAGACCGGGAAACAGATCTTCTGGCTGAACTGGGGTCGGGAAGGGGCCGAATTCAAGGTATTGGTATTGCCAGACATACGCCATCAGGGACGGGGCGCCAATGACCACACTATGAGCGACTATGCGTCGAAACATCCCGAGGTATGGGCGAATCTGCATCAACTTGCTCGCCATCGCATTGACTCCGGTTAGCGTACAGTATGAGGCGTTACAACTTATAAGATACCCTATCGTAAGCCGTCGCGCCGGCAGCGCACAAGATTCATAGCTTACGGGCGGCCAGCGGCTGAGGCCTAGCGTTTAGGGGTGTGGCTTCCGCTTTGTCGGCGAAACCTCACGGGCGTATTGTCCCGCGACGGTACGACACAATTGCGCCGCCGACGCCAGCGCAAATACAAATGCCAGGAAATGCCACTTTATCCATGGCGGTCCATGCAGCAGGTCCTTGAAATATGTTGCGGCAGAGCTGTCGGCTGCGAACAGCAAAAAAGCAAGAAAAGCGAAAAAAACGGGCGTCAGTCCCATACGTTGTTGAAAAAAGCGCCGGTCTTCAATTTTCTGGAAGGACACGACAGTTGAGACCAGCATTGCGAAACCCAAAAGCAAGCCTGCGACCAAGCTGAAAAAAGCGCCTACAAAAGCGCTTTGAACGATGTATTGTTTGGTGCTGGGCCAATATGATCCCCAGGATTGCCAGCCTGAGACGAGAGCGAACACAACCGAACCAAACGTGCCAAAGGTGACGCTGTAAATCACCGTGCGCAAAAGAAGTCGGAATCGCGCGCCTGCCCGCTTCATATCGACGTCCTCTCTATTTAACCGCCACAATTTCGCGCAGATACTTCCCGGCCACGAACTGGCTCAAGCAAACGCCCCCGGCGTAGAAAGCGAATGCGGTGAGCGATTCCAAGAGCAGGCTGTAGTCGCCGCCGGTCAGTTCCGTCAGATAGAAGCGCGCGAGTTGAACCGGCGCGAACAGGTGAATCACGGCCGCCGCGGTCAACGCCATCGCGAACTTGTAGGTCCAGGGATTGGGATTCCGATCAGAGAAGGCGCCGGTGACAATCGCCATCGCCGCGCCGATCAGAATCGCAGCGAAGAGCCGTCGCAACAGCGCTGTGCCCGCGCCGAAGAACACGGCCAGTATCAGCGCCTGCCCCAGGTCATCCGCGTGGGACTGCGAGAAGTTCAATAGAAAGGGCAGCGTAAACAGCGCGCCGCCGATGCTGCTGACGACCATGCTGTACCAGCTCATGCGCAGCGCCAGCCGCAGGCGCGGGTTGCGAATCCGCAAGTGCTTGTCCGGGTTCCAGAGATTTAGCACTGCGCCATTCTCACTAACAGCCAACCGGCAGAATCCGTATGGAACAAAGCGTACCCCATTCGGATGCCCAGCCCAAGCAGCGTTCGGCTGAAAGCTGCCGTCGCATTCGCGCCATTCGTCCTGCAGCTTGCGCCGTGCTGAGAGCATGCGCTTGAAGTCCCCAACATGGACGACTGCTCTAATTTACGCTGGACGATGGTGACGGGCTCAGTCGCGATCAACTGAAGCTTCCGCAGCGAAATTCACACCGCCGGCGGCGGGTTTGCCCTTCGGCTTACGCTGAGCGATCTCGCGAAGATACTTCTTCGCGACGACTTGACTCAGGTAGATGGCAATGAGGAAAATGGCGACGGCGGTCCAATCGGCGAGCGGATTGCGCGAGTGGCCTTCGAGGATCTGCGCGAAAGCACTGCTCACCGCATCAAGAGGCGACGCCAGGTAAATTGGTATGGCGGTTAAGGCGCCGAAGGCCAGTTTGAGCAGTCGCGGACGGCTGGCGTCAGGAAAGAAGTTCGCGGCCGCAATCATCATCAGGAGGCCGATGAAGTGCGCGGCCATGAAACCATAAAACAGCCCAACGAGCGCGGCAAGGAAAGACCCCATAGTTAACCCGATCAATGCGGCATCAAAGGGCTTTTGCCGCGCGTAAGGCAGTCCAAATCCAATCGCCAGGAAATACGCGCAACCGCTCACCGCGCTTACCGCCGAGCCCCATATGCCCATGCGCGCAAATGCGTTTGTCCGAGGATGCCACCGGTTCAGCGTGATCCGGCCTGAGTCTGCAGTCATGAATCTCTCTTTCACCCTGATTTGAGACGCTCGCTCTCATATACACCGGAGAGAAAGTGAAGGGCTCAGTCGCGATCAGTTGACTCTCCCGCAGCCGATCAAGCGCCGCCTGGGGCCGGCGTTCGCTTGCGCTTTTCTGGAGAAATATCACGGAGATATTTCCGCGCTGCGATCTGGCTGAACCACAGGGCGAAAGGGAGATTGGAGCATATAAGCAATAGATGAATATAGCCGGCAATGCTCAATTCTGATGAGAAAGCCCAAATGATGATCAGAATGAAAATCGTGGCGCAAGCTGGCAACGCGCAAATGCAAAGCGCCATTGCTAGCTTAAAACGCCGCGGATTGCGCACGTGGCCAAACAGCAGGGCAACGACCACAGCAATCACGCCGAGGACCGCGCCGGCCTTGGTACAAGTTACAAGAAACGAGAAGGCATGCTCAACTGTGGGCCAATGGCCCTCAGCCGCGTGATTAGCGACGCCGACTGCCACGCACCATAGCAGGGTCAAGCCCACCATTCGCAGAAATAGGCGAAATTGCGGTATTAGTCGTGACTGCATGATGTGTTACCTAATAGTACGCCGCGCTCGACGTCAGCGACGGCGGTATTGCAATTCTGTGGTCTTGTGCGTAGACGACTCTTGGCCGGCGCACAAGGAATCGGTCCGCGACCGCAGGCCAACTGCAGCTTGTGGTCGGCCGCTCAAGCGAATACCGGCTGCAGATAGGCCTCGTTCACCGCGAACAGCTCGTCCACCATCGACTGAATCTCGCGCAGCGAGCAGACTGCGGCCGAGAGCGGCGAGTACGCGACCGCCTGGTAGATCAGGCGCTTGTCGCCTTTGAGGATGCCTTCGACCGCCATCTCTTCGATCTGCGAGTAGAGGTTGGTCAGCGGCGCCACCGACTGCGGCAGGGGGCCGACCGCGACCGCTTCCAGCCCATCGCGCGATGCCCAGACCGGTACTTCGACGCAGGCGTTGCTCGGCAGATTGTCGACCAGGCCCGCGTTGGGCACATTGCCATTGAACTTGAAAGGCTCGCCGCCCTCCATGGCGTTGATGATATAAGCGGCGTATTCGTGCCCGCGCTCCAGGTCAATCTCGTCTTGCGCCAGCCAGGCGTAGATATCATCGCGCCAGTTGTGCTCGCGCTGGCGATAGGATGTGAGGATATAGGCGTGATGCCCGGGATTCCAGTTTGTGCCGTGCGTGGCGTATTTCTCGATCAAGTCGGGGCGTTTGCGGAACCACCAATTGTACTCTGAGTTATGCCCGCTGGATTCGGTTACGTAATAGTCCAGCGCCAGGTACATTTCGTTGCGCACCTGCTCGGTGTTGTAAATGTCCGGGTTGTCGCTGATGGCGCGGTGGATCAGCGGGTAGGCGTCTTCGCCGCGCCAGGTGTATTCGATGAACCAGGCGGTATGATTGATGCCCGCGCAGGTGTAGTTGATCTCGTCGTAGGGCGCGCCGATCCAATTCGCGAGCATCTTCGACGTGCCTTGCACGCTGTGGCACAAGCCAGTGACATTGATGTCGGTTTCGATATCCATGGCGCGGCAGAGCATGGCCATCGGGTTGGTGTAGTTGAGCATCAGCGCGTTCGGGCAATAGCGCTCCATATCGCGGGCGATATCGACCAAGACCGGGATTGTGCGCAGCGAGCGGAATATGCCGGAGACGCCGCGCGTATCGCCGACATTCATGTCGACGCCGTATTTCATGGGGATTTCGATATCGTGCCGCCAGACCTCGGTCGCGCCAACGAGAATGGTCACGACCACGTAATCCGCGCCGCGCAGCGCTTCGACGCGGTCCATGGTGGCGGTCACGGTAGCCGGGTAGCCACCGACTTCGACGATGCGGTTGACCGCGCGCGCCGCGAAATCAAGCCGTTCGGCGTCGATGTCCATAAGCGCGATCTCGCTGCCTTCGAGCAGCGGGAAGGTCAGGATGTCCTTTACCAGTTTGCGCGTGAAGCCGAAGCTGCCGGCGCCGATGAATGCGATCTTGGGCATGGGTGGTTCTCCTGGAATTTGGTTAGTGACTTAGCCAGATTCTTTAGCCAAGTCGAGAAATTCTTGCCAGCTGGTATAGTCGCCGACGCCTTTGTCGTCGACGTAGCCGATGCGGCACTCGCCAAGTTCATCTTCAGTCAGCCGCGCCTGCTCAACCAGCTGAATGAATTCGTCTCGATTCGGCGATTCAATACCGGTCGGTACGACATCAAGGTATCGGACTCCCGTCAGGTTTCCGTATGAGTAACCACGCACGACTCGCCCGCCCGGCTTGTAGAGAACGAACGTTCTGATGTTCATTGTATGTTGCGGAACTCAGTTCACGGCTTCGGATAGTGGCTCAGGTTCACTGTACCCGTCCATTTTGCCTTCACACTTAAGGAATTCGCGCGCGTCAAAATATAGGCCTACGCCGTTTTCGTCCACGTGGCCGACGCGGAACCGGCGAAAACTGGTTTCGTCAGTTTCATCCCGGGTTTGGCGAAGTGAAGCGAGGAAAGCGTCCAGGTCTGGCGACGCGATTTCGGATGGCACGAGATCAATGTAGCGCCGCTCGACCAGCTTGCCGAAGCTGTAAGAACTGACTTGCTTTCCACCTGGTCTGTATAGGACGAACCGCTTTTCCATCATCTGTCTAATCCTTCGTACCAACGCATTACATAAGACCAGAAGTTGGTCGGCGAAAAATGCAATTCATAGCTACCTTCTTGCACAGAGTATACTCGATAAACATCGTCGCTCGCACCCTCGTCGGCGATCCGAATGAATGCTACCTTGCTCACTGTTGCTCTAGCTCGGGTTGCCATGTTCATTTCCTGAGGTCTTTCCAATCGAAACCCGTGATCAATCCAGTTGCGGATTGCCCTCGCTACGCTGACGGTATCCCAGCCTAAATCATTGGCATCAATGTCTTCAAGGCGCGAAACCTGGGCGAAGCCGTCAGCGAAGCGATCAGCGCTAGTATCACCCTCCCCGATCAGTTCAAATAGGTTGGATGTGATGACTGTCAAGGCCCAGGCATGGGCTTCATCGTTGTCGCGATAAAGCAGATTGCCCGAATACACCGCCATGTCAATTGCAGCGTCACGGTCAATTCGCATGGAAAGGTCTGCGGCGTCGCTCAAATCAACCCCTCCAGCCGGTCAACCAGCCCCTCCAGCACGGCAAAGGTCTCCTCCACCGCTAGCGAAGTCGACATGTCGACGCCGGCCGCTTGCAGCGCCGGAATCGGATACTCGCTGCCGCCGGCGTGCAGGAAAGCCAGATAGCGCTCGACCGCGCAGGCGTCGTCGCCGGCCAGGATGGCGTTAGCCAGGGCGTGCGCGGCCGAGATGCCGGTGGCGTACTGGAAGGTGTAGTACGCCTCGTAGAGATGGCCGAACTGCGCCCAGGTGATGCCGGTGCGGCGCGGATCATCGCTCATGGTCTCGCCATAGCCCTCGGCGAAGAAACCGGACATGATTTGATTGAGCGACTCGGGGGTCAGCGGCTCGTCGTTTTCCATGCGCGTATGCACTTCGAGTTCAAAGCGCGCCAGGGTCGGCATGATAAAGAAGTAGCGGTGGATATTGTCCATGGCCTCCTGAATCAGCGCCAGCTGAAAAGCGCGGTCATCGTTGCGCGCGAAGAGATGCGCCCGCACCATGGCCTGGTTGAAGTTGGACGCGACCTCGGCGGCGAACATCGAGTAGTGGCTGTAGACGAAGGGCTGCGTCTCGCGAGTATAGTAACTGTGCATCGAATGGCCCAGCTCGTGCGCCAGCGTGCTCATGGAGCTAAGGTTGCCGTCGAAGCTCATCATGATAAAGGGAAGGCTGTCATAGGTGCCGAAGGAGAACGCGCCTTCGGACTTGCCCTCGTTGATGGCGTAATCTACCCACCGTTCTTCCAGGCAGCCGCGCCGCATGACGCTTACGTAGTCAGCGCCCAGCGGCGCCATGCCCTCCGCGATCATATCGACCGCTTCGGGGAAGGCCAGCCGCGGATCGTCGGCGGTCAGCGGCGCCCAGATATCCCAGGGATGGATCGTCTCGTAACCCAGGGCGCGCCGCCGCACATCCCAGTAGCGATGCCAGGTGGGGATGTGCTGCTTGTAAGTGTCGATGAGATTGTGGAAGACCTCGACCGGGATATTGCTCGGTGACAGCTTGGCATGCAGGACGCTTTCGTAGCCGCGCATTCGGGCGCGCGCGACATCGCTTTTCACGGACGCGAGGTATGTGGTCGCCAACGTGTTGTTGAACTTGAGGTAGCTGTCGGCGTAGTTGCGCCAGGCGTTCTTGCGGACTTCGCGGTCGCTATCGGCCAGCAGGTTGTTGATTGTGCTCTGCACCAGCGGCTGGGGCGCGCCGGCGCTGTCGACCGCGGCCTCGAAGGTCAGGTCCATATCGTTGAGCGCGCCGCGGATGCTCTCGATACGGCTGAGCGGATCGCTCAGCAGGCCCAGTGCGGCTTCGACCTCGGCAGAGAGCACGTGCTTTTTCTTGCGCAGCAGATCGTCGATGTGATGCTGATAGAGCTTCAGCGCGTCAAGTTGGAGCCAGCCAAGCAGCGTCCCCTCGTCCATCGCCAGCAGTTCGGGCTCGGCAAAAGCCACAGCGGCCGAGAATTGCCCGGCCAGCCCCTGCGCCTGCCCGACCATGCCCTTGATTTCTTCGTTGGCGCCGTCGCACGCCTGCCACATGACCGGATACATATAGAGCGTCCAGACGCGGCGGGCGATGGCGGCATGCTGTTCGAACCATTCGGCGAGGCGTTCCGGGCTTTGCGCGAGCGTGCCTTGGTAGGGCGCGATGTCGCTGACGGCGGCGACCGCCGCTTGGTACGCCTCGCGCCAGGCGTCGAAGGAGGGGAAGACGCTTTCGTGATTCCAGGTGGATTCGATGGGCACGTCTGCGCGCGCGGGGACGGTGGTCATGGGACAGGTCCTTTCAGAAGTGATTATGCAGTTGCGAGGATTGTATCAGCGGCTTGCGGAATTGCTTAGAGAAACCAGCCGGACAATACTAGCCAAAAGACTTCTTTCCCGTCGAATTCGTAGGATTGTGAAAGAAACAGTCGTAAAACCGTGCCAGCGGGAAGTTTGAGCTCAGGGGCTGCTATGCCCGTGTATTTCACACGGAAGTCGCCACTTTCAGAGTGATAATAATTGCCGTCTTCATTCTTATTGTTGTCATAGTCAAGATAAAGCGGAATGTTGAAGCGCCAGAATCCGACACTAAAAGATAGATCGTTGTCGTTGGCATCAACATAAGTTTTTCCATTTTCGTAGAATCCCACTTGGCCTTCAAACAGTGCATTCGGCTGAACTATTGGTGGCCGTAAGTTCGCCAGGATCAAGTCTCTTAGGTCTCCGGCTTCGATAGTTATATCGGTTGATTCCTTAGAGATCATGTTCCAGTTTTCCGTGTGCGGCGGCACAAGATCCATCTGCGAGTAGCGGCCGAGTTGGAGTCTCCAGACTTCTCCTATGTTCATGTTTAAGTCTTTTGGATGAGCATAGCCGACGTGACTGGGCCCGAGCTGGATACTTTCAAAAGTTCTGAGATTTAAGCCGCCTACAAATATGCCATGTCCGCTTGTGGTTTTGCTGACAATCACTACGTCATCTATCGCCTCGCCGACCATCGTTGTGCTCCTAAATGTTTGATTAACCTTCGTAGTCTTTGCATTTGGACACGTTTGGAAATGGCCGCAAGGTGTCCTGAAAATGCTCACATGTACCAGCCGGAGAGTTGCAAGAAACAGCGTCTTTGCGGATCGTCCGGAAACGCATGCGCAAGCGAGAAGCGCAGCAATGTGCCCGGAGATAATTCCTCGGGAACGTCCTCTTCCAGCCCGACATATTTTACGTCCAGCAGTATCTTGCCACGCTCGCTGAAAACCCAATACCGAGATTCGTTTCCTTCGGGGATACGAAGAAGAGGCAGGCGGAATCGCCAGAAGCCGGTGCTGTATTGGGGAAGGCCGTGCCTTGGCGCAACATATCCGCGCGCACTTCTGGTGAATCGAATGCGAGAATCGAACAAATCTTGCGGCTCAACCGTCCGCGCTTCAATATGTTTCGCTAGAATTTGGAGCAGCGCGCTACCGGCGTATCGCCTGACTCGCCGTCCGCGAATCGTCCGTACATCTTCTGTGTGAGGCGGGATGATCTCTGAAGCTGGAACTTCGCGAAACGTCATATCCCAGATTTCGCCCAAGTAGATCGGTTTGTCAAGCGGGTGGCCGATACCCTTGCTCGGCAGCAGGCGCACACTGCGGCGATTCCCTAGCTCGATACCACCCAGGCACAGCTGCTTGCCCATTAGCGTCTTGCCGACTATGAGAACCTGCGCCACCGATACCGCCCGTCAACCAGAAATGTGCTTAATCCCGGCAGCCTGCTGCGATCCCCATGCCTCGGCGGCCAGCGAGCGATGGCAAGCGTCCGGGTGCTGTTCCACGCAGAAGAGGACGATCCGCGTCAGGGGCCGGTCGCAGGGATACCGCGAAACCTGTTTGGCTCTGGCTAGCAGCGCCGCAGCATTGAACTTCGTTTCCGGCTTGCGCTTGTAGAGGTTCAGGACGTCTCGCCGGTACGCGCTGACGTAAGCCTTGCTCAGCCCTGTACGCTCACGCTTTAGCGTCCTTTCTTCTCTGTCCGCCTGCCACTGCAAGGCGCGGATTTCCTTAGTTGGCGCGAGCTCCTTCAAGTGCGCGTAGTAAATTCCCTGTTCTTTCAACTTGGTCTGCAGATACTTGCTGTTGGCGTAGCGGTAGCGCGCGCCACGCATGCCCCGCCGCGCGCGAATGTCGATGAAGAGCTCAATCTCATGCTCGACGAGCACGCCAAAAAACGACTCCTCGGTAGAGCCGTAGACACCGATGGTGAAGATTGTTGGTTTTTCAATTTCCATGGGGTCGACGGTAGAATCTCAGGACGGCGCGCTAGAAAAGCGCCTCTTGATAATTGGTCTCGCGAATCTGGGATTGCGTCAGCGGCTCGCCATATTTGCCAATGTGGATGACGGCCGTTTCGTTGCCGTCAAGCGTTTTGCCCAGCACATAGCCGCGATGACACTCATGCGGCTCGAGTTCGCTGCACATGATGACGATGCGACGGCCGCCGGCGAGCCCACGTTTCAATCGCGCGATGCCCTCGCGATAGAAATCTTTGGACTCGCATTTTTTGGCGTCCAGCAATTTCTTCTTGCGCTGAGGACTGTAGGTATAGCAGTCGCTGTCGTCCGGCCTGCCGCCGAGCAAATTGCCCATGAAGTGATAGACGATGCCGCTGCGACTCAGAATCGCGGAGAGCCGCTCTTTGCAGAAGTCCGGCGCGTAGCGCGAGTAGGGTTGTGAGCGAACATCCACGAGGGTGTCGATTTTGTAGCGGTTCAGTAGCGCAATAAAATCATCTGTATCACGGCCGCCATAGCCGATCGTGAAGATTTCACGCATTGGTCAGCGCCCTCTTCCATTGGCGGTCTACTACTGCAATTCTATCTCTCTTGCGGCAATTGTCAATGAAAATTCGCTCAAATGTTCGCGTGCTTCGCGCGCTTCTCATTTGCGCTATTTCAGCCGCCACTCGAAGGGCATGAGGCACTGGGCGCGATTGCTCAGTTGCTCGACGCCCGCCGCCGCGTACTGGATCATTGCCGCCGGATTCTGCTCGGCCACTTGCACGCCGATGGGTTTGCCCTTGTCGCGGACCAGCACCGCCGGCGCCGAGGCGCCCAGCTTGGCCAGGTCGCGCGCTTTGTCGATGGCTGTTTGCAGGTTGCCCAGTTCATCGACCAGTCCGTGCGCTAACGCTTGCTGGCCGGTCCAGACGCGGCCGCCGCCGATGGCGTCGATCTCGTTACTGGTCATGCCGCGGCTTTCGGCCACACGCCCAAGAAATTGCTCGTAGATATGATCGACGCTGTCACGGATCAGCGCGCGCTGTTCGTCGCTGAAGTGGCTCTCGCTGCTGAGCAGGTCGGCGTTGTCGCCGCGCAAGTACGAAAAGGCGTTGAAGCGCAATTTCGTCAACATCTCGCTGTTGACCAGCTTGCCCATCAGCACGCCGATCGAGCCGGTGACTGTGCCGGCTTGCGCCACGATCCAGTGGGCGGGCGTGGCGATGTAGTAGCCGCCAGATGCCGCGACGCCGCCCATGTAGACCACCAGCGGCCGCGACTTGGCAAACTCCGCCAGCGCCGAGGCCATCGACTCCGAGGCTGTGGCCGAGCCGCCACCGCTGTCGATATAGAGCGCGAGCGCGCCGCACTGCGGGTCGCGCATTAGGTTGCGCACTTGCTGGTTCAGCGTGATATCGCCCAGGCGCTCGCCGCCGACAAAGGGAATAGGAAGGGGCGTATCGCTGGGCGGGCTGGCGCTCTCGCCGTCGACGATCATGCCGCCACCGTAAATCACCGCCACGTATTTCCCGCTGAAGTCGCGCTCGGGCAAGTAGACCTGGCCATCGGCTTCTTCCCACAGGGTGACCTTGCTAATGCCCAGATATTCGGGCAGCTGTTCTTCGTTCATGACGCCGTCGACATAGCCCTTGTCCAGCGCGGAGTCGCTCATGTGTATGGCGCCGTTGATCATATAGGTCACTTCGTCCGGCTTCATTTTTCGCGTGGCGGCGATGCCATCGACGACCGTCTCGTAGATCGAATCCAGCAGCCAGTTCGTCTGCTCGCGGCCTTCGGGCGAAGGCTCGGCGCGCGTCAGCATATCGGCGGCGCCCTTGTACGGGGAGATGGCGACCGAGTCCCATTGCAGGCCGGCCGCGCCCAAGCCCTCCTTGAGGAAGACTTGCTGGCTGAACAGTCCCGAAGTCTCGAGCATGCCGCCGGGCGGCAGCAAGATTTCATCGCAGGCGCTGGCGACATAATACTCCATCGTGCGGTAGCCGGGCGCGTAGCTTAGCGCGCGCTTGCCCTTATCGCGCAGGCGCAGGATGGCGTCGCGCATGGTCTGCAGGTCGGCGGTGCTGGCGGATAAGCCGCGGAAGTAGAGGATCACGCCGAGGGGGCGCGGGTCGTCGCTGATGCGCTCCAGCGCCGCCACGAACTCCAGCAGGCTCATCGGCGGCGCGCCCAGCACCGCGCGCTGCACGACGTTGCGCTCTTTGGGGATGGGCGCGAAGGACGGCGGGACTTTGAGCATGACATAGTCTATCGCCTTGACGCGCGCCCGCTGCATATTGAGCAGGCCGGTGCTGAGCTGCTGGATCATTCTTTTGGTTTTGGACATGCTGTTGGGCTTCCTGTTTTTTCGCCACAGAGACACAGAGGGCACCGAGAAAATGGTACGGGCTTTACTTAGCGACCTCTAATTTTTCTGTACGTATTCTATCGCGCCGATGTCGCAGGCAAGAAGCAACGGATTCGTCAGCTGCCGGCGGATATGGTATGCTAGGCGCGAAAGGAGCGCAAGGCAAACGGTAATGGCCATCCAACAGCAGTTGCACACGGTCGATAGCATCCAGGATTTGCTCCGCACGCCGGAATACAACCGCCGCCGATTCTACCTGATAGACGGAGTCATGTTTGAAATGTCACCGGTCAAGCGGATTCATAGCAGGCTCGCCGTTCGTTTAAACATGTTTCTCGAATTGTTCCTGGAGGAACACGACTTGGGCGAAGCGCACACCGAGTTGGGCGTGTACCCTCCCGACGACCGCAGCACCTTGCTCGCGCCCGATGCCGCATTTGTCAGTCACGCGCGCTTGAGGGATCAACCCGAAGATGGATTCCTTTCCATCATGCCGGATTTGGCGGTCGAGATCGCCTCGCCCAGCGATACTCGGGCACAGCAGCGCCGCAAAGCGGAGATTTATCTGGACAATGGCTCATCCCTGGTCTGGATTGTGCTGCCGTCTCAAAATGGCGTAGAAGTCTGTCGGTTGGATGTCGGCGCGCAACTGGATATCGAGTTTGTCGGGCAGGACGGCGTTCTGTCAGGCGAAGACGTCTTGCCCGGTTTCGAGCTGGCGCTGACCAAGCTCTTTCCCGTCAGCGACGAAGCCTAATTTGCTACTGGCTGGCGCAGATATTCTTAAGGCTACTGTTCAGGCACAAACTCTATCGCGCCGATGTCGCAGGCTTCGCCTTGCGGGCGGGGCGTGCCGATTTGGTCGGTTTCCGGGCAATGGTCGCTGCTGGCGGCGTCGATAGCCGGGCTGCCGGGCTGCAGCGGATAGTAGGCTGGCGAGCCGTCTTCGGGCCGGACGAGTTCGCCGAGCATGGGGTCGCCGCTGATTTCGGCGTCGCACGAACCGTCTGCGATCAGGTTGCTCGCTGAATGCGTCAGCCGTCCCACGCAGTCGCCGCCGGCATTGTCGGCGAGTATGCTGTTGTACAGCCTTACGTTGGCTTCTGGACTTGAATATGTGTGGATTCCGCCGCCTTCGTCGGCTGAATTTGCTGCCAATGTCAGGTGGCTTAGCGTTGCGTCGATTGCGCCCTGACCATGATTCGGCAAGAAGAGTCCGCCGCCGCTCTTGTCGGCCCCGTTGCCACTGAATGATGTACTCGTGACGCTTAGCGCGCCGATGCTAAAGACGGCGCCTCCAAAGCCCGCCGCGTTATCAGTGAAGCTGCTCTCACCAATTGTCACCTCGCCATCCTCATCATTTCTAATCGCGCCGCCCCAACCCGTCACGTAAGGATGGTAGCCACGATTAGATTCAGTTGACTTTCCATAGGCGACTTGTGAGCCTCCAGCGCCGGCAATGTTACTCGTGAATTTGCTACGATTGACTTTTAAGTCTCCGCTGTTAGCGATTGCACCCGCTCGAATCGCGTAATTGCCCGAAAACTTGGTATCGAACACACTTAATTCGCCGCTGCTGACAATTGCGCCGCCACTCTCGGCCAAGTTTCTGGCGAATGTGCTGTCATCGATAACCAATGTGCCTTGACTGCTGATTGCGCCGCCCCATGAAGCCGCATTGTCTGTGAAACTGCTGCCGCCCAAGAAAAACGTTTCGCCTTTGAGGATTCCAATTGCCCCGCCCAGCGCGCCTGAGTTGCTGGTGAATTGACTGGCGTTTACATTTAGCTTGCTACCGTCAAAGCTGAAAATCGCCCCGCCACCAGCAAAACCTGAGCAATTGACAAATGTACTCTCCATGACGCGTAGCCTTGACCTGTTGGCAATCGCGCCACCCCAAGCAGCCGCGTTGTCCACGAAGATACTCTTCTTGATGCTGAGCTCTCCTTCGTTGTATACGGCACCGCCGTCGTCATCCCAATGGCCGGGCGAAATCTCGATGCCCGCTCTTCCTTCTCGCAAAGTTAGCCGTTCAACAGTCAACGTGCCGCTCGCTTCGACGTAGAATATTCGGTAAGCCTCTGCGCCGCTGATCGCGTAGCCGCCACCTTCGACAGTTATCTCCGAGGTGATGCGCGGCAGCTCCGCCTCAAGCGTCACGTCCTCTGACAGCGTAATCACATCCGCGCCAGCGCCCGCCACGCAGCCATCTACCGCCTCGTCCCTGTTCGCCGCGGTGATCGCATCCGCCAGGCTGCACGCGTCGTCCGCGGTGATATCCGCCCCGTAGACCGCCGTCGCCAAAACGGATGTAAGCAATAGTGCCTGGCATAGAATCCGAAGGGCGAGCCAAGGCTCGCCCCTACAAACTGACACTGTCAAATCCCATCCCCCAGCCGCTGGATGTGCGCGATGGTCTGCGCGACGCCCTCGGCCAGCGGCGTCCCGTAGACCGTGCCGAAACTCGCGCGCAGCACGCTGTCATCAAAGCCGGCCGGGAAGGGCAGGGGATTGTCCGCCACGTCGATCTCGGCGTCGGGCAGCACACGCTTCGCGGCCGCGGCGAAATCAGCCACGGTCACCGGATCGTTGCCGCCCAGGTTGAAGCCGTGCGCGCCGCCCAGCGGCTGCTCGGCCGCCAGGATGAATTGCCGCGCCACATCGGAGGCGAGTTGGAATTGCATCGTGCCGCTGAAAGGAATGTGGTAGGGCTGCCCCTTCGCGGCCGCCACCAGCGCTTTGGTTGGCTCGCTGGTCATGCCTTGATCGCGCCCGACGCCGTAGACGGTGTAGGGGCGCAGGGCGGTGCTGCTGATGCCCTGGTCTTCGTAGTAAACCAGCGCCGTCCCCTCGTTGCAGACTTTGTAAGCGCCATAGAGCGTGCGCGGGCGTTTCGGCGCGTCGTGCGCGATTAGACCCGGCGGATAGTCCGAGGGCGGTCCGTAGACGCCGATGGACGAGGCGTAGGCGATATGCCCAATGCCCTGGGCGCGCGCCGCCTCAAAGACATTGACCGTGCCGGTGACATTGACCTCGGCGCCGAGCGGCGGATTGGCGCGGCAGAATGGCACTTGCAGTGCCGCCAGGTGAATGACGTGCGTGATTTCGTGCTCGGCGAATACGGCTTTCACGGCTTCGGTATCACGCAAATCGCCTTGCACGAAAGTGATGTCCGCCTGCTGCTCGGCGCTCATCAGCCAGTCGAGGCGATGGCGGTCGTCGCTCAGGTCAAAGTTGACCGCGCGTTTTCCGCTGCGCTGCAAGTGCGTCAGCGCCCAGGCGCCGATGCAGCCCATGCCGCCAGATACGAGATAGGTATCGGCCATGGCTAGGCCTCGACCAGGCGATTGGCCAGTTTGCCCAGGCCTTCAACTTCGACGACGTATTCATCGCCCGGCTTCAGCCACACGCGCGGCTCCATGCCCAGGATGACGCCTTCGGGCGTGCCGCTGCTGATGATATCGCCGGGTTCCAGGGTCATGATGCGGCTGGCGTAGGCGATGACTTCGGCCACGCTGAAAATCATGTCGGCTGTGTTGCTGTCCTGCCGCAGTTCGCCGTTCAGCCAGCCCTTGATCGACAGATTCTGCGGGTCGGGGATTTCGTCCGCGGTGACCACGTAGGGCCCCAGCGGCAGGAACTTGTCCAGCGTCTTGCCCAGCAGCCATTGGCCGCTCTTCATCTGGAAGTTGCGCTCGCTGAGGTCGTTCATATTGCAGTAGCCGAAGACGGCGTCCAGCGCGTCGTCAACCGAAACGTTGCGCACGGTCGCACCCATAACCACGCCCAACTCGGACTCGTAATCGACCGTAGTCCAGTCGGCTTGCAGCGGGATGTCTTCGTTGGGGGCGGCGATGGTGTTGTTGAATTTGCTGAAGAGCACCGGCTCTTCGGGTGGCGCCGCGCCGGATTCGGCCGCGTGCTTCGCATAATTCAAGCCGACGCAGAGGATTTTGCCGGGGTTGGGCACGGCCGGTCCATAAGTCAAGTCGGCTTCGTCGAGGTAGAGCGCCGCGTCCGCGCTGGATTCTACCAACGCGCGCAGCCGCTCAAGCACTGGCAACCCGCGCCCGAAAACCGCATCCGGCGTTATGGCGCGTGGGACGCCGGCTGCCCGCGCTGCCGCCGCCACGTCCAACACGCCGCGCTCCGTCACGACGCCCAGTTGAAATCCATCGCTTGATTGATAGGTAATGAGTCTCATGTTGGTCCTTCTCTTTATCGTCTAATCGCGCGCCAAGTTTACCCAAGCAAAGCGAACATCTGTAGGGGCGAGCCATTGGCTCGCCCGCTCTATGTCCTCGGCGCCCTCGGTGGTCAAAACAATCTCTGTTCCCTTCGTGACTTTGTGTAAATCTCGCTGTGCTTACTTCAGCGCAGCCGCTCGCTGTCGCCGCTCCATCTCCTCCTCGTACCAACTCTTGCGCTCGGCATCGAACTTTAGCACGCGAAAGTATTCGGCGTAGTCGACGCCGACCATCTTGCCGCCATCGCGATTGCTCTGCATCACCCACTTTTTGGCGCCATTCTCGTAGTCTTCGCCGGCGCCAATCTGCGAGGCATGCGCGCCCAGCGCCGCCATCTTGAGCTCAATGGCGCAACTGATGTCGTGGTAATGCGTCGGCGCCTGGGTCAGATTCAGGTATAGCTCGCCGATTTTGTGCGGCTCGTAACCTTCGGCCAGCAGCTCGGGGAAGATTGGGCGCGTCTCGGCGCTGGGGAAGGCGGCGTAGACCGTGGCTTCGCCGGCGGCGCGGTGATCGGGATGGTTGATGTAACTGGCGTGCACGAAGTAGGTGGTGGGGTCCTGGCAGACCACGCGATAGGCTTTGGTCTCGCGAATGATTCGGGTGATATCGCGCCGCAAATCCAGCGTGGCTTGAAGGCAGCCATCAGGATAGCCGAGGTAGCGGACATCGCTGACGCCGACGCGGGCGGCGGCTTCGTCTTGTTCGGCCCGGCGCAGTTCGACCAGCGCCTCTCGTGTCATATCGGGGTCGTTGCTGCCTGCGCCGCCGTCGGTGATGATGACGTAGGTGACGGTGGCGCCTTCGTCGCGTATCCAGCGCGCCACACTGCCGGCCACGCCGAATTCGATATCGTCGTGATGGGCGGCGGTCACCACGATGTGGTAAGGCTCGTCGCGCTGCGGAATCGGCTCAAGCCGGTCGTAATCGATACTCATGACCCGTCCTCTGTCTGGTGAATTGCTCGTCTGGCGGCGCGCCGCGTGGCAGTATATCACAGCGAATGGAAAATCGCGGATACTGCGCTACAATTCATTTGAGCGAGGGTGATAGAAACGCCCTTGCCCGGGAGGCGGCCATGAAACAGACAGCGAAAGTCAAGAGCGCACGTGACCTCGACCGAGAGAGGATCGCGGAAGTCGACCTCGATTCGCTTTCCGAGCGGGAGTTGCGGGACTTGTTTGAAGAGATCTTTGGCGAACCGAGCGACGACGAGATCGCCGAAGCTTTGCGCGAAGCCGAGGCCGAATACAAGGCGGGCGACTATGTTCCCACGCCGCTCGACGCGGATGATGAAGACGAGCCTTATCGGGAGCCGACTCGGCGGGAGATTCTGGCTGGCATCAAGCAGGGCTACAAGGAAGTGCTGGCGGGGGATACAGTGGGACGGCCCATTGAGGAGCTATTGGCAGAGATCGAAGAATAGACCCAGTGCCGCCCTTATTCCAGATTACTACGGACCCTGGCTTCGACCGCGATGTGAAGCGGCTTAGGAAGAAGTATCGCCGCATAAACGAAGATATTCGCGGACTACTGCAAGACTTCGCTATCCATGGCATTCATGGCGATTTGCTCGCCGGCTATGATCGAAATGTTTGGAAGGCGCGGCTGACTAACAGGTCGGCGAATCGAGGGAAGTCAGGTGGCTTCCGCGCGCTGTACATCGTCGAGCGCGAATCCACGATACGGTTGCTTCGCCTCAATTCATAAACTGAAGAAACAGCAATTGGTCGCGCAGAAGTCAGACGAATTCTGAGTTCATTGCCATAGACACCCCGACATAGCTGTCTTCCGTATCACGGGAATTAAGCTCTACATTTTCGTTTTCCGTCGCTAGCGTTATCATTGCCGCCATTGTGGCGGGAGTTTAACCTATGGCGCGTCATAGCCGCCTGCTGTGGTCGGTCTGCATCGGCCATTTGACCAACGACGTCTTCGCCTCGATGACGCCGGTGCTCTTGACCTTCCTGGCCGCCGGCATCCTGCCCATGGGCAATGCGCAGATTGGACTGACCGTCGGGATCGCGCAGTTGCTGAACGCGTTGCCGCAGCCCTTCTTCGGGCTCCGCGCCGATCGCAGCGGCGGTCGTCGCCTCGGCGCCTTCGGCTTGGCGCTGCATGTCGGCTTGTTCACTGTCGCGGTCGTATTGGCGGCCGAAACGCGGCAATACTGGTTGATGTTCTTCCCGCTTGTCATCGCGCCAATCGGCAGCGCCGCGCTGCATCCGGTTGGCGCGCTCCATGCCGCAGAGGCGATGCCCCGGCGCTCCGCCTTTAATATGGCGCTCTTCTTCCTGATGGGGCAGACGGGCCTGGCGCTGGGACCGGCCATCGCCGGCATCTTGCTCGACCGGGCCAATCCCAACCTGCTTGGCCGCATGGGCGACCTCGTCGGCGTCTCCGCCTTCGGGATGCAGAACGATGTCACCCCGATCGTCTTGCTTTCGCTGATTTCTATCCCCGGCATGCTGCTGATGTGGACGAACATTCCCAAGCATCATGAACATCACGCCGCGAAAGACGAGCGCAATTCCCTAGGGCAAAATGGCGCCAAACAGCATTTCCCGCTGCTAGCCTTCGTCATCCTTGGCTTGATCGTGATTCTGCGCGGCTTGGGGCAACAAGGGTCGGTCGCCTTCGTGCCCCTGCTCTTCGAGCAAAAGGGCTGGAGTCCCGCCGCTTACGGCACAATTACCAGTTCCTTCTGGATCGCGTCCGGAATATCCGGTCTGCTGTTCGGGCGTTTGGCGGACCGGTTTGACCGGCGGGTGGTGATGATGCTCAGCATGATCCTGTCGGCGCCGGCGTTTTTCCTGCTGCCAGCCTATGAGGGCGCCTTCGCGTTCTTTCTGGCGATTGCCGCGGGCGGATTATCCGGCGGCGCGCACAGCCTGATCGTAGTCATGGCGCAGGACCTGATCCCCCTGCGCAAGGGCTTCGCTTCGGGCGCGATCCTGGGCTTCATCTTCGCCACCGGCGCCATCGGATCGCTGGCCATCGGTGTCATCTCGGAGCAGATCGGGCTGTCGCTGACCTTCCAGATCGTGGCGCTGATGATCGCGGTCGCCGGCGCGCTCAGTATGCTCTTGCCGCGCGCGAGCAAAGCCGAATGAGGCTTGTCCGTTCTTGCTCCTGGGAACTGCAACGGGCGGCGGTTCTCAGACTTTTCTTTTACCACAGAGGATAACGAGGCCTCACAGAGGGCACAGAGCCTTTTTTGATCTGTCGATTTTGTCGTAATAAAGGCAGCCTTTCATCAGTTGAAAACTATGGCTGGCAAACAATCACTTCATTGCTTTACTCGGTGTCCTCTGTGTATCCTCTGTATCCTCTGTGTCCTCTGTGGTAAGCATTTGCATGACTGACATGCGCTTACTTCTGTGGTTAAATCGCCTTTGTCATGCCCAAGTTCCTTTACATCTCCTTGATGCGGTTGCCGACGGAAAAGGCGCACGGCCTGCAAATTATGCAGAATTGCGAAGCCTTCGCCGCCGCCGGCTGCGATGTGACACTGTGGGTGGCGCGGCGCTGGAACACCCGCGAATTGCGCAAAGTCAAAGACCCCTTCACCTACTACGGCGTTGAACCGAACTTCGCTATCCGCCACATTCGCTGCATCGACCTCTTTCCGCTATTTCCGCCGGAGAGCAGCGGCGCGCGGCTCGCCTTCTATCTGCTGCAATTCAGCTACGCGCTGGCCAGCCTGGTCCTGCTGCTATTCAGTCGCGCCGATATCTATTACAGCCGGGATGAGCTAATGCTGGCACTGCTGGCGCGGCTCAAACCCGGTCGATCGCTCGTGTACGAAGCCCATCAATTTGCGCCCGGCCGGCTCGGCGGGGCGCTGCAGCGATATGTCGCGTCCCGCGTCGGCAGCGTGGTTGCAATTACGGGCCTCCTGCGCCAAGACCTGATCACCCAGCGCGGCGCCGATTCCGCTCGCGCGATTGTCGCCCACGATGGCATTCGCCGCGGTCGCTTTGTACATCTGCCGACCCGAGCCGAAGCGCGCCGAGCCTTGGGCTGGCATGCGGATGCATTCATCGTCGGCTATGTGGGGCGCTTGCATACGCTGGGCATGGACAAGGGCGTTGGCAGCCTGGTGGATGCGCTGGCGATGCTGGAGGGCGCGCAGCTGGCGTTGGTTGGCGGACCAGATGAATTGGCGCTGCAGCTGCGGCAGCGCTGGCTGGCCCATAGTTTGCCCGCGGACCGCTTTCATGTCGTAGGGCAGGCGCCGCCCGCGGATGTGCCGCTCTACTTGCGCGCGTTTGACGTCTGCGCGATGCCCTTCCCGGCTAATTCGCATTTCGCGCGTTATGCCTCTCCGCTGAAGCTGTTCGAGTACATGGCGGCCGGGCGCGCAATCGTGGCGTCGGATTTGCCCGCCTGGTCGGATGTCGTGGCGCACGAGGAAACGGCGCTGCTGCTGCCGCCTGATGATGTCGCCGCCTGGGCGGACGCCATCAAGCGCTTGCAAGGAGATGTCGATCTGCGCCGCCGGCTTGGCGAAGCCGCTCGCGAATCCGCCCTGGCGCACTATACCTGGCGCGCCCGCGCGGAGCGTATTCTGGAGCATATCGGCTCGGCTTGAACGCAAGCGCGAGCAAACGGGCGAGCCAAGGCTGGCGTCTGCAAGTTTAGACGTCTGTGGATTCGCGAATTGGGCAGGTTTCGTCATCTGGCGCGCGAAGATTCCCCGTCGCGGCCCAACTGCTCCAGCGTCGCCTCAGCTGTGAATCGGTCGACATCGGCTTGCCGCATCAATCGCGACAAGGCTTCGTCATAGCGCTCGGCCTGGATCAGCGCGCCGAGTTCACCCGCGTCCAGCGCCGCCTCGGCCAGCAGCCGGCGGCATTTCCGCTTAGCCTCGACTTGCATGAACTGGTAGACGCCGAATGCGAAGAGCGCTCCCATCACCAGTATGTTTACGAGGATTACGAGGACAAAGAACATTGGTTTGCCTCCGGCGCGCGCTCTAGCAACTGGCGTCTTTGCCGTCCGATCCGAAGACATGAAGGCGCAAGTCGCTGTCGGGCAGAGGCGCGGCGCTGCGCGGGCGGTAGTGGAATTGCAGCGCCCAGCGTCTGCGGTCGGAGCGCGTCGGCGGCGTCCCGTGATGCAGCAGGCAATGGAAGAGCAGGCAACCGCCTGGCGGCAAGGGCACGGCGGTAATCTTGCCCAGCTGCACATCGCTGTCGCAGATCTGCCAGTCGCGCCGTGTCCAGTGAAGCATCGGCCCCTCGCGATGGCTGCCGGGGATAACCATCATGCAGCCGTTCTCCGGCAGCGCCTCGTCGAGGGCGATCCAGGCGCCGACGATAGTGGTATCGGTGGGGAAGTTGAAATAGGCCATGTCCTGATGCCAGGGCTTCTCGCGCCCGATCCGCGGCGGCTTCAGCATCGCCATGTCTTGCGAGAGCGCCGGCGGCTCGCCCATGATCCGCGCCAATACGGCCGTAAGGTCCGGCAACTGCGAAAGCGCGTTGAGCCGTTGGTCGAAGTCTATAATCGGCATCAGCTTGCGCACGCTGTCTAGGCGCGCCTCGTCGGGCAGCCGGTCAAATCGCTCGCCAATGGCCGCCTCAACCATGATATTGTCCAGGTCGCGCCGCAGGATCAAGTTGCGTACGCCGGCGCGCCCGGCCTCGATCGCGGCTTCGTCGATGGCGTTATGAACTGCCATGAAACCGAGCGCGCGGAAGGCGTCAATGTCGGCGTCGCTGACCGCGCTGAAGCCGTCTATGCCGGCCCTGACCAGCTGCGTGTAATCATACAGTCCGGCGGGCGGCGCTGTTATGCCATACTCGTCCAGGCTCATACCGGCCCTCAAACTTGTTCTTTGCGCTAGTCGCGTTGGTCAATCGTACCGTATTGGCGCTGCATTTGCCGCTCTACGCTATCCGCCACTTGCAGCCAATGGTCGGTGTCGAGCAGGGCGACATCTTCGTCCGTCCAGAAGGCGTAGGCGATTTCGCTGTTCGCGGGCTCGGCGCGAAACTGCGCCCAGGCTTGCGGGCGCGGCCCGTAATACTGTTCGACCAGTTCCGCCATGATGGCGTTTACGGTCGCGCTGACCAGGTAGCCAATGCGCGGCGGCAGCGCTCCCGGTTGCAAGGCATGCGCCAGGTCGGCCAGCGCCTTCATGAAGTTGGCCGCGCCCGGCTGCTCGAAATCACGCAGCGCTTCCGGCGGCAGGCGCGCCGGCGCTGTACCCGTATTCACCATCTGCATCAGGATCTGACGCGCGAAGACGCCATCCGGGTAGTAGGTTTCGAAGGTCTCCAGGAATGAGCGCGCCCTTTCGATGACGACCGCAAGCGCCAAATAGAAGTCCAGGTCCATGAAGAGCGCCTTGAGCAAGAACTGGCAGCGCTCGGGATCACGCGCTTCGGCGGCTTTCCGGAGTTTGGCCAGCGTGGCGATCTGTGACTCTTGCAAAGTGTACCCGGGCGTACATTTATCTACGCGTTCGGCATAAAAGTAACACATGGCGCGCATCCCGTACAGAAGCGCGCTCAGTTGCGACAGGGCGCTCCAGGTCGCGTTACACGGAAGCGCCCTGATATTAAGAGCAAGATTAGAGTCTGTTAAGAGTTCGCTTGTATGAATGCTCATCTTTTGCGCGTCTCGTTACTGTCTCACTACAGTCAATGAAATAGTTACGGACGCTAGTACCTAGCGACTGTGCGAGACGGAGAAAATGAGATGTTTGAATTACAGGCTACAATTTCTTTGCGTTCACTTCCGGGCTTATTCGTCACGCTGCTCTTGCTCGGCTTTTTCGCGTTGGCTCAGCCGGCAACAGCTGATGATTGCGACAGTTGGGGCCGGCTGATTCAAGTGGGCGAGCAGCCGGGCGATAACTTCTGCCTCACGCGCGTTGGTTCCGGCGGCAGCACGACCAAGAGCCTGGAGGATAAGTACGACTTCGATTACTTTGTGTTTTATCTTGGTTACAATGACGAAACGAACATCAACCAAGAATTCCGGGTAGCTTTGACCAATACCAACCTTTCGCGCCCTCATATAGCCGTAGGCACATTCTATGATGACCCGCAGGCATACGGCGGGCAGTCCGGCGCCGAAGCTTGGTACAACGTCTATAGCGCGGATCTTGGCGGCATGACATTGGATGAATTCAGAGGCATGGTGAGCCTGGGGCCGAATCTCCAGCACGATGGCGTTTATGACTATGTCAATGGCGCTGTGGTGGTGGTTACGCCGAGTTCTGACGCGGCAAAGCGGCAGATGTTCTACAGCGTGCCGGTAGGAACAGTTTTGGCCGAGAACTCGCGCGAGGACGATCCCAATACTGCGCACTCGGAAAAGTACGAGTTCTTCTTCACGCCGCCGGACAGAGGCGCTTACATAATCGTCGTCAGCAACTACAGCCGGTCCAGGCGCGGTGGCAGATTGACAGGCAGCTACACCATAAGCGTATCCAGCAACTGATTGACGCAAGTGGTGAATAGCCGTCGCTTTTGCGCGACGTCGAGCAGCAAGCCGAGCCCGCCGGATATGTGGCGGGCTTTTGCTGTTCGGTTTCTCCGGCGAGAATGCGCCCGTTTCCTGCTATAATCGGGGCATACAGCTTTGATTAGTCGAAGGACGGACTTATGGCAATCGCAAGCCCCGATATTCGAACCGACTCTATCGCCGATTACCTGCGGGATGAAGCCGACTACCTGCTCAACCACCGCTGCGATACAATTCCGCGCGCTGATTTGGCGCTGCCGGGTCCTGACTTCACCGAGCGCGTCTGGCTGGATAGCGACCGCAACCCGCAAGTCATCCGCAGCTTGCAACAGATCTACGACAGCGGACGCCTGGGCGGCAGCGGCTACGTCTCTATCTTGCCCGTCGACCAGGGCATCGAGCATTCGGCTGGCGCTTCCTTCGCGCCCAACCCGGCCTATTTTGACCCGGCCCGCATCATCGAGCTGGCGCTGGAGGGCGGTTGCAACGCCGTGGCCTCGACCTTTGGCGTGCTGGGTATGACCGCCCGCCGCTACGCGCATCGCATCCCCTATATCGTCAAGGTCAACCACAACGAACTGGTGACCTACCCCAACTCGCATGAGCAGATCATGTTCGGCACGATCAAGCAGGCTTGGGATATGGGCGCGGTCGCCGTGGGCGCCACCGTTTATTTCGGCTCGGAAGACGCCAACCGGCAGATGGTCGAAGTGGCGGAGGCTTTCGCATATGCCCACGAGCTGGGCATGGCGACGATCCTCTGGTGTTATATGCGCAACTCCGCCTTCACGGTGGCGGGCGTCAATCACGAGTCCAGCGCCGATCTCACCGGGCAAGCCAATCATCTGGGCGTGACCCTGGGCGCGGACATCGTCAAGCAGAAGCTGCCGACGCAGAATTACGGCTACCGCGCGCTCAACAGCGGCGATTCGTCTTACGGCAAGCTGGACGACCGCATCTACAGCGAGCTATCCAGCGATCACCCCATCGACTTAACGCGCTACCAGGTGGCCAACGGCTATATGGGCAAGGTCGGACTGATCAGCTCAGGCGGGGCGAGCGGCGCTGACGATTTCGCCGAGGCGGTGAAAACGGCCGTCATCAACAAGCGCGCCGGCGGCATGGGCCTCATCAGCGGCCGCAAAGCCTTCCAGCGGCCGCTGGCGGAAGGCGCGCGCCTGCTGAACGCGATCCAGGATGTCTATCTGAACGAAGACGTAACGGTCGCCTGATCCGCTCGCGCAGCCCCTGCGTCGGTGGTAGGGGCGACCCATCGGGTCGCCCGACCGTCCTAATTCCGAACGACGTCAATAATCGCCAGCGCCTCCGCCACCACATCACTCGCGATGCCGAATTTGTCGGCGACCTCGCTTGCCGGGTCGTCCCCCAGCATGTGATCACGCCGCGCGCCGGCGACGAACTGCTGCAACCGCAGCGGCCGCTCACTGCTGTTAAAGCGCCACAGTTGGTCGCTGAGCACCTTGCGAATCACGACCTCATTGAGGAATTGGCCGCCATCGTGACGGTAATCGTGTAGCGTTACCGCTCGGTATTTGGCCTCGGCGACTGGCTTGTCGTTGAGCTGGAAGACGGGTTCGTCTCGCGGAACGCTACGCCAGATTTCGAATATGCCCTCCGCCAAGGGCTTGGCCGTGTAGCGCATGAACGCGCTCTCGGCGGTCGATTGCAATCCCTCTCGCAGCGGCAAGATCGCGTGCAGTGGCAGGCCGACGTCAACCAGATGCTTCCGCCCGTCAAGCAGCACGACGATGGCGCTGTGGCAGCCGATAGCGCTGCCCATGTCATTGATCGTCAGGTAGCCGTCGTAGCCGATGCGCCGCAGCAGCGCGAAGAAGGCGTAATTGCTCTCGTAGCAGGTGCCGCCCGTGCCGATCATGAAGTGGCTCTCCCAGAAGGCTTCGCCCAGCAGCGCGCAGTCAGCCGCGTCTGTGTGTTGCGCCCGGCGCGCAATGCGCGAGGCGCTCTCCCAAGGCGTCGTCCGCGTATATCGATCGAGCAGCAGGCGCAGCGTATTCAGGCTAGGCGGCGGAATGGCAGGCAGGCCAAAGCAGCGCAAGACGCGCTGGGTCAAGCCCTCCGGCAGTGGCGCAGTTTCAGCGGCGGCAGTTTTCATGGCGCCGATCATAGCGGAAAGCCGCGGCCAGACACAGGCCGAGCCGAGCCAGGCAATCGTTGGCGACCCGCCAGGCATGCCGTACAATTAGCCTCCCAATGGCAAAGTACAGAGTAAGTCATGCAAATCCCGTCTCCAATCATTGTTCTTTTACCACAGAGGAAAACGAGGCAACACAGAGGGCACAGAGCGTTTTGTATAGTTTCGAAATTGCGGCGTTAAAGCAGCCATCTAACGGGCTGTGATTTTCGCCGGCTTACAATCACTTCTTTGCTTTTCTCGGTGTCCTCTGTGTATCCTCTGTATCCTCTGTGGTAAGCATTTGCATGACTTTCGCGCGATTGCTGGGAGTATAGGAGCAGGCAGCCGCCCCATGCGTTACGCCGAGGTCGCGCTAAATCTGCCTTTGCGCAAGACCTTCACCTATCACGTCCCGGACGCGCTGGACGGTCTGGCAGCGCCGGGCTGTCTCGTGCGGGTGGAATTCGGCGTGGCGATGCAGCCGGCGGTTGTGCTGGCGCTTCACAGCGAGAGCGCCATCCCGCAGACCAAGCCAGTCATCGAGCTGCTTGATCCCGCGCGCGTAATCTCCGAACCGTATCTCGACCTGGCGAAATGGCTGAGCGAGAGCGCGCTGGCGCCGATTGGCGCGTGCGTTTGGCTGATGCTGCCGCCGGGCTTCACTGGCAAGTCGGACCGGCTCTACAGCTTCGTACGCGATGACTTGAGCGCCGGGCAGCCGACGCAGATGATTCTGCCCGGCGCCAACCCCGAGGCGGAGCAGCCGCTGCCCGCGCAGATTATCGATCATCTCCGCGCCAAGGGTCCCAGACGCCTGAGCCAGTTGAAACGCAAATTCGCCAGACAGCCGGTCGAAGCGCAACTTGACCAGCTGGCCGACGCCGGCATGGTCGCGGCCGAAGCGGTACTGGCGCCGCCCTCGGCCCGCAAGAAGACTGTGACGCGACTCTATCCGCAGTACAAGCCGGCGCAGATCCCCGCGCTGGCCCGGCAGCTGGGCAAGCCGGCGCGGCACGCCGACTTGCTCGAAGAAATCGCCAGGCGCGACGATGACGCCATCGGCGTTCAGGACGCGCTGCGCCTGGCGGGCGCGAAAAGCCGCGCGCCGCTCAACCGGCTGATTGACGAGGGCCTGGTTTTCATCGAGCCGACCGAGCGCGGCGAACAAGACTTGATCGTGCTCGAAGCGGATACCGACCGCGTGCAACAGACGCTGCGGAAATGGCGCGGCAATGCCTGGATTACGGAGATTCTGCGGCAGATCGCGGATATGCCGACGCCGCCGACCATGCCCGAAGCCTTGCGGGAGACCGGGGCGACGCGCGGGCGGATCAAACAGCTGATCACGGCTGGATTTCTGGAGCCGCGAGAAGAGCAGGTATGGCGCGATTCGCTGCGCGATTTCGACTTTATCGCGGCCGACCCGCCAGTACTGACGCCCGATCAGCGATCAGTCTGGGAGACGATCCAGCCGACCCTGGCGCCGGGACAATCGGCGCGCTACCTGCTGCATGGCGTCACCGGCAGCGGCAAGACCGAGATCTACTTGCGCGCGATTGATGCCGTGCTGGCGCAGGGCAGAAGCGCCATATTCCTGGTGCCGGAAATCGCGCTGACGCCTCAGACGGTGCGTCGCGTCTCCGAGCGTTTTCCGGGGCAGGTCGCCCTGGTGCATGGCAGCCTGCCCATCGGCGAGCGCTACGACGCCTGGCAGCGCGCGCGCGCGGGCAAGGCCGCGGTGATCGTCGGCACGCGTTCAGCGCTCTTCACGCCCCTGCCCAATCTCGGCTTGATCGTGATTGACGAAGAGCACGACTCCAGCTACAAGCAATCGCCCCAAGGCTACTTGCGCAGCGAACCGCACTACCATACGCGCGACGCTGCCCGCTACCTGGCCGAGCGACAGGGCGCCGCGCTCATCCTGGGCAGCGCCACCCCGGACCTGGTCGCCTGGCATCGCGCGGGGCGCGGGGAGTACGTCATCCTGCGGCTGCCGCAGCGCATCATGGGGCACCGACAGCGCATTCGCCAGCAAGCCGACCGCCTGGGAAGGGCGCCGCGATACGAAGCCGATAGCGACGACGCCATGATGATCGCCATGCCGCCCGTCTCCGTGGTAGATATGCGCGCCGAACTGCGCGAAGGCAATACCAGCATGTTCAGCCGCGAGTTGCAAGCCGCGTTGACGGTCGCGCATGAGCGCGGCGAGCAGGCGATGCTTCTGCTCAACCGGCGCGGGCAAGCGTCCTACGTCTTCTGTCGCGATTGCGGCCACGCGCTCGAATGCGGGCGCTGCGACACGCCGCTGACCTTCCACCGCTACGATCGCAGTCTGCGTTGCCATCACTGCGGCTACAGCCAATCGCAGCCGCAGACATGCCCGGCCTGCGGCTCGGCCAGAATCCGCTATTTCGGCGCCGGCACGCAACAAGTGGAGACAGCCCTGCAAACGTTGAATCCGGCGATTCGCAGTTTGCGTTGGGATATCGACACGGCGCATACGCCGCAGATGCACTTTGAAATTCTAGACCGCTTCATTGACCGCCAGGCCGATGTGCTCATCGGCACGCAGATGATCGCCAAGGGGCTGGATTTGCCCCTGGTCACGCTGGTCGGCGTCGTCAGCGCGGATCTCGGCCTGGCGCTGCCGGATTATCGCGCCGGCGAACGCGTCTTCCAGCTTCTGACGCAGGTATCAGGTCGCGCCGGCCGCGGCGTATTGGGCGGCAAGGTCATCGTGCAGACCTACCAGCCGGAGCACTACGTCATTCGAGCCGCCTCGCGCCATGATTACGCCGGCTTTGTCGCGCAAGAGAGCGAGTATCGGCGCGCGCTCGGTTACCCGCCGTATCGCCGTCTGGCGCGAATCGTCTTCACTTACGCATCCAGCGACCAGGCGCGCCAACAGGCCGGCCTGGCCGCGCAGCGATTGCGCGCGCTGCTGAAGGAGCGGGATCTCTCGGGCACGTATGTAATCGGGCCCGCGCCCTGTTACTTCAGCCGCATCGACAAGAAATATCGCTGGCACCTCTTGCTGCGCGGGCCGGACCCGCGCGCCGCCCTGCGCGGCTTGAACGCGGAACCTGGCTGGCAAATCGACATCGACCCCGTCGATGTGCTCTAACCAATTGCACAGCGCGCCGCCAAAATGTTATCATCCGCGCAGGGCTCGTTGGAGTGGCTGGCAACGGTTGCTTTTGGGAGCAAGGGAGGCGCAAAGGGCATGCGGAAGTTTCTGAGTTTGCTCGTCGGCCTGGGCATCGGCTGGGCGATAGGCGCGCTATTGGTCACATTCTTCGCGCCGCTGACCTCGGACGAGCTGCGCGAGAATTGGCAAGATCATTACGAGCGCGCCTTGACGGCCGGGCGCGAAGCCAGCGCAAAACGCCGGACGGAGCTGGAGCGGGAACTCGAGGAACTGGGCAAAGACTAACTGCGAGCGCGCTTGGCCAGGACGCCGGCCAGATTGCTTTTCTGCGCATCACTGGAGCGCGGAGGGCATGACCACGGCTGGCGTGAGAACAGCAGAAGCGATACGGCAATGGGCGCGCCGTTTTATCGGACGCGCGGTCTCGTATACGCTTCAGAGCTAGTATAATCAGCTACATGAAAATCGATAATGATGCGCGCGCCAGTTGGCGTCTGGACTTCTGGGTGCTATTCGCTACTGTCTTGGCGCCGAGCATGGTCTTCATGGTCAGCACGGCGTTGAGCGTGGCCTTGCCCGCAATTCAGCGCGATCTGAACGCCGGCGGCACGGATCTGATTTGGATCGTGAACGCTTATTCGCTGCTGCAAGCGGCCTTTATTTTCCTCAGCGGCTCCTTCGGCGATCACTACGGCCGGAAGCGGGTTTACATTATCGGCATCGTATTGTTCGCGCTGTCATCGCTGGTCTGCGGCGTGACGGGATCGGCTGAAGTATTGATCGTCGCGCGCGCGACGCAAGGCATCGGCAGCGGCATGATGATCACTTGCAGCCTGGCCTTGGTCGGCTCTTTCTTCGCTCATCACCGGCGTAGTTGGTCCATCGGCGTGTGGTCGGCCTTGACCATGCTGATTTCCGGCGCCGGCCCCATCATCGGCGGGCTCTTTACGGAAGCGGGCTTGTGGCGCCTGATCTTCATCGTCAACATTCCGCTGAGCGTTGTCGCAATCCTGGTGCTGGTCGTATATGTGCCGGAAAGTTATGACGAAGACGCGCCAAAGGACCTGGACTTCTCCGGCACTTTCCTCAGCACGCTGGCGCTTATGCTTAGCGGATTCTTTTGCATTGAGGGACCGCGCCGGGGCTTCGACGATCCCTTGGTGCTGCTCTCGGGCGGGGCGGCGCTGGCGATCCTGCCCGCCTTCATCTGGATCGAAGGCCACAGCGATCACCCGATGATGCCGCTCAATCTCTTTCGCTCGCGCACATTCACTGGCGCAAATACGCTGACCCTGCTTCTGTACGGCGCGATGAACAGCGTGCTGTTTTTCCTGCCGCTCAGCTTGATTCAAGTTCAGCAATACACTGAATCGGCGGTGGGATTCGCGCTGTTGCCAATGACGGTTCTGATGGTCGGCCTTTCATTTGTGATGAGCCGCGTGGTGGATCGCTTCGGCCCGCGCATACCGCTGATCACAGGTCCCATCGTCATCGGCGTTTCATTCATCTTGCTGGCCATGCTGGAACCGGCCAACGGACAAGATACATACTGGACGACGCTATTCCCGGCGATTTGCCTCTTTGGCGCCGGTATGGGCATTACGCTGGCGCCATTGACGACGGCGGTCATGGCTTCGGTTGACGAGCACCACGCCGGTATGGCTTCGGGGCTGAACAACACGGTGTCGCGCTCGGCGCAAGTGCTGGCGATCGCAGTCATGGGCGGTATCGTGCTAGTGCTGTTTCGCGACTCGCTCCTAAGCGATCCGGCTGTCACGGCGCTGCCCGCTGACGCCCGCGCATTTCTGACCACAGAGTCGGTCAAATTGGCGGAGACCTCGCTTCCGGCGGCGCTGAAGCCAGATGCGCGCGCGCAACTGCAAAACCTGATCAGCCAATCCTTCGCCGATACCATCAGCGTCATTATGATTATCGCGGCTGCGCTCAGCATCTTGAGCGGAATTCTGGCGGCATTGCTGATCGAGAGAGAGTTGCCGTTTCCAGAGTAAGCTGTAAGCCGTCAGCAAATGTTGCCATTCGCGTAAAGCATCGGCAACCTGGTGGCCGCGTCGAGGATTGAATCGCGTTACGTTGCCGATTTTGTGATACGCTGGAACCATATGATATTTGCCTGATGCTCCATTGAGGACTATTTTCGTTGAACGACGTGTACGGCGCTGGCGGCCGCGCAACCGGATATTGGGTGTTGTTCGCTTCCATTCTGGCGGCAAGTATGGCCTTTGTCGCCAGTTCGTCGCTGAATGTGGCGCTGCCGGCAATTCAGGTGGAACTGGGCGCGCGCGGCGCCGATCTAATATGGATCCCCAACGCCTACATCATGGTCCAGGCCTCGCTTATCGTGGTGACCGGATCGATGGGCGATCACTACGGGCGCAAGCGCGTCTGCATGCTGGGCATCGTGCTGTTTGGCCTGGCGTCGATCGTCTGCAGCGCAGCGACCACGACGGGCGTCATCATCGCCGGGCGCCTGGCGCAAGGCGTCGGCAGTTCCATGATCGTGCCGAACAGCCTGGCGATCGTTTCCGCGCATTTCAGCCGCAGGGGTCAAGGCTGGGCAATCGGACTGTGGTCGGGGTTTACCGTGCTAATGGCCGGTTTGGCGCCTTTTTTCGCCGGCGTAGTGACAGATCTTGGCATGTGGCGGCTCGTCTTTCTGATTCATATTCCTTTGGGAATACTGGCCGCTGTCGCGCTGGTAAAATACGTGCCCGAGAGTTTCGACAAGAGTAAGAACAAGTCGTCACAGAAAATGAGCTTGTTAGGCGCGCTGCTGGTAATCATGGGTTTGGGCGGCGTAACTTTCGGCTTCATCGAGAGTTCCACATTCGGCTTCTCCAGCCCGGTCATTATCGTCGCCATTGTGGGCGGCCTTGTGGCGATGGCGGTATTTCTGTCAGGAGAGCGCGAAAGCCGCTATTCTATTTTGCCGTTGTGGCTCTTCCGCTCGCGCACTTTCAGCGCCTCGAACTTCATTTCGCTGGTCTTCCACGGCGTCATCCAGCCGGCGCTGCTGTACTTGCCGCTGAATCTCATTCAGGTGCAAGGTTATAGCGCTACATTCACGGGACTTTCCATCATTCCACTGATACTGGTCGCGACCTTGGGTTCGGCCCTGGTCGGGCCCTTGCTGGATCGGCGCGGGCCGCGCGCGCCGATGGCAGTCGGCCTGGTGATTACGGCGGTCGGATTCTTCTTCTTCGCCAACGTCGGCGTCACCGGCGGCGAATCCGAATACTTCAGCACATTTTTCTTGCCGGTTGTGCTGTTTGGATTCGGCTTTGGCTTGACTTTCGCGCCCTTGACGATGGCGGCGATGGCCTCGGCGCCGGAGACAAACGCCGGCATCGCCTCCGGCGTAAATCACACCGTGACGCGGGTCGGGCAAGTGCTGGTCGTGGGCGTCCTGGGCGGGCTGGCCATAAGCTGGTTCGGCCAACTGCTGATGAGCGATGCTTACATCCAGTCTTTGCCGGCGGAAGCGCAGACCCAGCTGGCGGCGGAATCGGGCAACCTGGCCGAAACAGGTATACCCGCCTGGCTGACAGCGGACCAGCAAGCGCGGGTCGACGAGGCGATACACGAGTCCTTCGCAGCGACTTTCAGCATCCTGATGCTCATTGGCGCCGCTGCCTGCCTGGTCAGCGCGGTGGTTGCGGTCTTCACCATCGACGACCACGAACTCAAGCTGCGGCGCGGGCAGGACATCCTCGACGAAAGCGACGTGCCGCCGGAGGACCCGCTACAGACTAGGACTGAGAATCCTCTCGATACACCGTTTCGCGAATCCCCTTGAGGTAGCCGATGGCGAATAGCCGTCCGATCGCGGAGTATCCGGCATTCTCATTGTCATCGCCCGCCATTGCCGGCACGTGGTCGGGGCGCAGCACGCCCTCGAAACCGATCTCTCGGTAGGCGCGCATGCAGGCGACCATGTCCGTTTGCCCGGCGTCGTGGAAGGTCTCCTGGAATCTCTCCGCCGTGCCGGAGACATCGCGCATGTGCACAAAGAAGATCTTGTCGGCAAATTGACGAATCACGCCGGGCAGATCGTCAGTCATCAGCGTGAAGTTTCCCTGGCAGAGGGCGATGCCGTTCATCTCGCTCGGGACCAGGTCAAGCAGGCGCTGGAAATTCTCCACGCTACGCATGATCCGTCCCAAGCCGCGGATCGGCGACAACGGCGGGTCATCGGGGTGCATCGCCAGCTTGACGCCGGCAGACTCGGCCACGGGGAGGACGCGCTCCAGGAAATAGTGCAGGCTCTCCCAAAGTCGCGCCTCGCCGACTTCGCCGTATTGGGTGAGGGGCGCGTCGAGCATCTGGCTGTTGTCGTAGCCGGTTACGAGCGCCCCGCCGCGTGAGCGAATGGTGGTCGACGTGCGCAGCCAATTCATGACCGGCATCCACTCGTAGCACCAGATATCAAGCCCCAGGCGGCCCATGCTGTCCAGCAACTCGCAGACGGTGTCAATCTCCTCGTCGCGGCCCGGCAATCCCAGTTTGGCGCGATCCAGCGGCGGCCGGCTCTCTATGACCGCAAGCTCAAATCCGCCGTCTTCATAAGCGTTCTTGACGCGCAGCAGCGACGGGTATGACCATGGCGGCTCCGGCCCCAGCTGCAAATCCAGGTCCAGGGCGCCGACAGCATGCGTGACGCCGCACTGCGCGACCAGGTCCCACAGCGGCGAATAAAGCGGTGGCAGCATCTCGGCGATTTTGATCATGGGGAGACCTCGTAAACTAGGTGAGAAGACAATTGCGCTGAAGCGCGCCACAGAGTTTAGCGTGACCTGCGGACGGGCGCAGCGGGCAGGTGTGTCACAGGCGCGTTCGCTGATACAATTGCCAGCGCGTTCCCGGGTAATGGATACATCCTTTGGGCGGCAGCAACGTATACAATCTAGACCGCGTCAGACATTCGGAACGAAGCGGCATGCAAACTGCGATAGACCAAAGCCGGCCGAAAACCGAGCATATCGTCGGCCTCAGCCAGCGCGAGGTGCTGGACCGCCAGCGGCGCGGCGAGAGCAACGACTTTGAAGCGCGGGTCGGGCGCAGCTACTGGCAAATCTTCCGCGAAAATGTGCTGAATCTATTCAACATCGTGCTGGGCAGCATGCTCGTTATCGTCATCGCACTGGGGGATTACGCCACCGCTTTCTTCGCGGGCTTCAGCGTGGTGTCCAATACCTTCTTCGGCATGATTCAGGAATTCAACGCCAAGCGGCAGCTGGACCAACTGGCCGCGCTCTCGGAGCAGTCGGTGAGATGCTTGCGCGATGGCGACTGGGTTGACGCGCCGATGCGCGCGGTCGTCAAAGACGAGATCATACGCATCGAGCCGGGCGACCGGCTGGTGGTGGACGGCGTGGTCGTTCAAGCCGATTCGCTTGAGATGGACGAATCGCACTTGACCGGCGAGTCCGACGCCGTTGGCAAGTCAGCCCAAGACGAAGTCTTTTCCGGCTCGTTCTGCATCGCCGGCGCCGGCGTCATGCGCGCGACCCGCGTCGGCGCCGACAGCCACATCAATCGTCTCTCCGTCATCGCCAAGCAGTACAAAGTGGTCAAGACGCCGACCCAGATCAAAATCGACATCACGGTCGAGGTCACCGTATTGATCATGCTGATCTTCGTGCCGATGATCTTCATAACCGGCTTCCACCTCAATAACGAGTTTCTGGAAATTGTGCGCAACGCCGTGGTGTTCACCACGAGTTTGGTGCCGCAAGGCTTGGTGCTGGTGGCCATCTTGTCGCTGACCATCGGCGCGGTGAAGATCAGCCGGCAGCAGACGCTGATCCAGCGCGTCAACGCGGTTGAGTCGCTGGCGAACGCGACCGTGCTCTGTTTCGACAAAACCGGCACATTGACGCAGAACAAGCTGGCCGTGCGCGAGATCATCGAAATCGCCGGGGCCGACAGCGAGAGCATCCAGCGCGACTTGCATGCCTTCTTGAAGAATCTGGCCCATCTGAACAATACCGCCCTTGCCATCGAGCGCTATATCGACCAGCAGGGCATCGTCGGCGACTATCCGCCGAAGCTGCGCGAGATTCCATTTAACTCCGGGCGGAAGTGGGCGGCGGTCTGCCTGGCCGAAAAGACGCTGCTGCTGGGCGCGCCGGAACGCCTGCTGCCGCCCGATCACGCCTGGTATCACGATGCCGAATCGCTGGCGCGGGATGGCATGCGCGTGCTGGCCTTCGCGCAGATGGCCGGCGATCCCGATATGAGCGCCGGCGTCATCTCCTACGATGTCCAGCCGCTGGCGCTGATTGTCATGAGCGACGAAATTCGCCACGATATTCAAGATACGCTGCAAGCCTTCCGCGACGAGGATCTGAGGCTCAAAGTAATATCGGGCGATAACCTTGAAACCGTCCGCGCCATCGCCCATAGCGCGGGCATGGATATTGGCAGCCGCGCATATACCGGCGCCGAGCTGGACGCGATGGGCGAGGGCGAATTCGCCAATGCCGCGCGCGACAGCAACGTCTTCGCGCGCATCGAGCCGCATACCAAGCAACGCATCGTCGAGGCGCTGCGGCAACAAGGCGAATACGTGGCTATGGTCGGCGATGGCGTCAATGACGTGCCGGCGCTCAAAGCCGCCAACCTGGCTATCGTCATGAATGACGGCACGCAGATCAGCAAAGACGTGGCCGATATCGTGCTGCTCAACAACGCCATGACGACGCTGCCGCGCGCTTTCCGCGAAGGCAAGGAAACAACGCAGACCATCTTCGGAACGATGAAGATGTTCCTCGTCAGGAATTTCTACGGCATCGCCTTCTTCACCTTCATCGCTTTCATGGCGCTGCCCTTTCCCATCACGCCCGTGCAAATCAGCTGGGCGACCTTCGGCACGGTCAACTTGCCGGCCACGCTGATCGCCTTCGGCTGGCTGCGCCCGCAATATATGTCGCGCTTCCGGCGCGATGTGGTCGATTATATCTTCACGATGGGCTTCATCGCCGCGGTGATGATTACGCTGCTCTACCTGATCACCTGGTTCGGCAGCGGCGGCGACCTGCTGATGACGCGCTCGTCAGTCACGATCATGGTGGCGCTCTACGGCATGCTCATCACCTGGCACGTGCAAGGCATCGACATCTACCAGCCGCGGACCTTCTTGCGGCACTGGCGTATCCTCTCGCTCAGCGCGCTGCTGACGGCCGCGACCATTCTCATCATGTATGTCGATCCCTACCTGGAGCAGACGATTTTCGAGTTCAAGCCGCCGGTCTGGGATGGCGGGAAGGGCTCGCTGATGATCGCGGCGATCCCGGCGCTGTTCCTGCTGACGATGGCGCTGACCGCGCATGGGCAGAAGTACCGCTACCTGCTCTCGCGCTTCTGGGCGCTGCTGTCGCCGGATAGGGAGTGAGTCGAGAGGCCATAAGGATGTCGTGCGGTTTGGCTAGGTTTCCTGCCCGGATTGTAAATCGCTTTGCTCAAAGATCTCGTAAGCCAAAGCAACAGTCTGTTTGGCAACTGCCTCATACGATGGCGAAATGACCGCAGGCGAGAATCTATGCAGTGTAAGCAAGTCGTTCAGCGCTTCCGCCTCCGCATACGGCAGTGTAATTTTGTAGACCCCGTCTGTCTCAATGAGAGTCGCTAGCTTCGTATCTAAAGACGGCCACTCTTGGCCCTGTTGTACATCTGTTTCCGCGAATTCCGTGTCGCACAGGAACACCCCCTTTTGCACTCTTAATGGCAAGATTTCCATAAATGGATGTTCAAGCAACTTTATTGAAGTGTAGTCGCCTACGTCTTGCGCCTGCACAGCCCACACGGCGACTTGGTCGGGCAAGTTGTCAATACTCCTTTTTACCTCGTCGACCAGTTCCGAGATTGTTGTTTCAAAGTCATCGCCGTCGGTAAAACTGTCTGCGCATCGCCGGAAATACTGTGCCAATCGGTCGGATGCCAAACCCAAACTTTCGTATAGACTGGTGAATTCAATGGCGAAATAAGCGGCGACAAGCGGACTGTGAGAAAAGTCCAGCAAACGCGTAGGAACGCCGGAATGTTGAGCAATCGCGAATACTACATGTGAAAAGTCGTAGATTGTTCCGGTATTCAGCGGGCGCACTGTGGGTTTGAGAGCTGAACTGTAGTAGCCCAGGGAGTTGTTTGGAATAGGCAACTGCGCAAGATTTGCGTTGCTGATAAATAGCCTGATTAGCGCGAGTTCCAGTCCCGGATTCGTACCGGTCTTCCATTGTCGAAACAGGCTTGGCGTGAGTTTCCAGCGCGCGTCATTCTGTCCGCGGAAGATCCAGTTTTGCCTATACCACCGGGGGTGCGTTGGGTCGAGATTGTCCAGGAACTCGCGCGCAGTTCTGCACGGAACCGTCACATCTTTGAAAAGGTCAATCTTCTCTGCATTTGACGCATTGCTCATTTACTGGTGCTCCACAGTAAATTCATGAGTGGCGCGCAACGAAAATCGCAAATTCGCAATTTGACACGAGATAACTGGGAAACAATACCATTATCGAAACACGTTTCAATTCTCGCTATCCTGGTGCATTAGATCGCCGCCCCCGCCACCAGCCCGCAACCCACACCACCGCATACGCCGAGAACACGAAAAGCAGCGGATCGGTCGGCGAGCGGTAACGCGTGGACGGATGAAACAGCAGGTACATCAGCGTCTGGCTCAGCTGCACGATGAGCAGCAAGCTCAGCAGCCGCCACTCGCGCCGGCTCAGCCAGGCTCCCGCAATCGCCAGCAGAAGCAAGCCGCCGAAATACAGGACATGCACCCGCCGCCCCACCACGTTGAATAGCCCGTCGTCCTGGTAAGCGGCGTTGGCGGCCGTCACGCCAATATGCGAGCCTTCGCCGCTGACGATGATGATGGCGCCGTCCGCGTCCACCGTCAGCTTCTCGCCCTGACGCAGGTTTCGCAGCGGAGTCACCTGCGGATTCCAGTAGATGAGAAACTTGACCCAGAGCAAATCGGGAATCGCCGCTGGATTTTCGCGCAAGTAGCGCCAACCGGCCTCGGCCAGGAATTCGTTGCGGCGCACGGGCTCTTGAAGCGGCAGCGCATCGGTCGGCGGCGGTAGCCACTGGACGTCGTAGCCGGCGCGAAAGACGGCCGCGCTGTGGGGGTTATTGCCTTGGTAAATGTTCTCACCGCTGTTGAGCGCGATAGGCACAAAGTCGCCGTAGACGCGCTCGCTGCGCATCAGCCAGGGTAGCAGCGCGAGCAGGCCGATAAGCGCCACGGGCAACAGGCGCAGCAGGGTCTGCCGCCAACTCAGCTTGAGCAGGAACCAGAACACAGCCAGCAGCGCCAGCGCCGGCAGCAGCGCCCGCGCCAGGCTCGCGATGCCGAGCACGACGCCGGCTTGAGCCGCCAGCAGTAGCGTCCGCCTGTCGAGAACCTCACGCTCGCGCAGCCGCAGCAGCAGCCCGACGAAGAGATGGAGCAGCAAGATCCACAGCGCCGTGTCGTTCAGGGTTAGATTCTGGAAAATCAGGTAGGGGTAGAGCGCGAAGAATAGCCCGGCCAACGCGCCAATCCGCTCGCCCAGCGCGAGGTCACGCGGGAAGAGCCGCCGGCAGATGTCGAATAGCAGCGCGATCGATAGCGCGTCGAAGAGAATATGCGCCGCCGCGACCGCGATGTAGTTGCGCCCAAAGAAGCGATAGATCAGCGAGAGGACGTAACTGTACAAGGGCGGCAGGCCGGCGTCGGCCACGCCCGGGACACGGCCGTAAACGCCCGTTTCCAGAAGGTTAATGGCGTATTCGTCATATGCGACCGAGCCGTGGATGTCCGCGCCCGGCTCGCTGAAGGCGAAGACCTGCGGAAACGCAATTAGTACGCCTAGCCGCGCGATGACGCCAATCAGAAGCACAATTGGCAGACTGCGTACGGTCAAATCTCGTATATTGTGCGTTACCATCTCGTTGCAAGCCGAGAAACGAGGTCAATCCCGCCGAGTGAAAGATAGGAGCAGATTACTTCAAACGCCCGCAGTGCGCTCCCCCTCCCTGATGCTTCGGGGAGGGGGCTGGGGG
>VXLV01000049.1 GCA_009841405.1 Chloroflexota bacterium
CCAACATCTTTTTGGCCCCGTTGTTACCCCGCGGGGGGGGGGGCCCCCCCGGGAGCCCCCCCTACCGATTGTCACTTGGCTGGCGGGCGACCCATCGGGTCGCCCCTACAACAGTCGTTTATTGGCGGGCGGATTGAATCGCGCTCCACACTTTCGCCGATGTCAGCGGCATGTCAATCTGCTCGACGCCGAGCGGCGCCAGCGCATCCAGCACCGCGTTGTAAACCGTCGGCGTGCTGGCGATGGTGCCGGTTTCGCCGACGCCCTTCACGCCAATTGGATGATGCGGCGATGGCGTCACCGTCTCGCCCAGTTCGAAGTTGGGGAACATATCCGCCTTGGGCATGCAATAGTCCATCATTGAGCCGGTTAGCAGCTGGCCATCGTCGCTGTAAATCGCGCCTTCGCAGAGCGCCTGCGCCACGCCTTGCACGACGCCGCCGTGGATTTGCCCGGCGACTATCTCCGGGTTAATCTGCGGGCCACAATCATCGACCGCGATATAGCGCTGCAACTCGATCTCGCCGGTCTCGGCATCGACTTCCACGATGGCGATATGCGTGCCGAAGGGATAGACGAAATTGGGCGGATCGTAGAATTGCGACTCCTCAAAACCAGGGTCCATGCCTTCGGGCATATTCCAGGCCAGGTGCGCCATCAGCGCCACGTCCTGGATGCTCTGCGCTTGATCGGGCGAGCCCTTGACCGAGAAGCTGCCGTCGGCGTATTCGATATCATCGACATTGGCTTCCATCAGGTGCGCGGCCAGAACCCGCGCCTTGTCCTTGAGCTTGCGCGAGGCATGCGCCAGCGCCGCGCCGGTGACCGGCGTCGTGCGGCTGCCGTATGTGCCCCAGCCCATCGGAGTCTCGGTCGTGTCGCCGTGCACCACTTCGATGTCCTCGACCGGGAAGCCAAGCTCTTCAGCGATGATCTGCGCCAGGGTTGTCTCCGAGCCTTGGCCGTGCGGCGAAGCGCCGATTAGCGCTTGCACCTTGCCCGTCGGCGTCACGCGGACGGTCGCGCTCTCCCACAAGCCGCCCTGAAAGCCGACCGCCCCCGCGACCTGGCTGGGGCCGAGCCCGCACATCTCGGTATAAGCCGTGACGCCGATGCCGAGATAGCGACCCTTGGCCAGCGCATCGGCTTGCGCCTGCCGGAAGTCATCGTAACCCGCCATGCCCAGCGCCTTCTCGAAAGCGGCTGGATAATCGCCGCTGTCGTAGATCAGCGTGGTCGCGACTTCGTAGCCATCGTCGAACGCCGGAATGAGGTTCTTGCGCCGCAATTCGGCCGGGTCCATGCCGATTTCGCGCGCGACATTGTCGACCATGCGCTCCAGCAAGAAGGTCGCTTCCGGCCGTCCCGCGCCTCGATAAGCGTCCGTTGGCGTGCCGTTGGTCATCACGCCGATGGATTCGCAGAAGACGCTGTCCATCGTATAAGGACCGACGTACAGCAAGCCGTGCAAAATCGTCGGGATACCCGGCGCCGCTGTCGACAGATAGCCGCCCATACCGGCGTATACAGTCGCCCGCACGCCCAGCAGCGCACCGTCATTGCTTGCCGCCATCTCCACATGCTGTATGTGGTCGCGCCCGTGAATTGTAATCAGGTAATTCTCGCTGCGCGTCTCGGTCCATTTGACCGGCACGCCCAGTTTGATCGCCGCCCAACTGACCAGCGCTTCGTCTGGATAACAGGGGATTTTGCTGCCGAATCCGCCGCCGACTTCCGGCGCGATCACCCGCACCTTGTTCTCGTTCAAGCCGGTCACCGCGCTGATGATGAAGCGATGAATATGCGGGTTCTGCGATGTGCACCAGAGCGTCAGTTCTTGCGTGGCCGCGTTGTACTGCGCCATGGCCGCGCGCGGCTCCATCGCCGTCGGCAGCAGGCGCTGCTGCAAGATGCGCTCCGACACGACGACGTCCGCCGCGTCAAAGACGGCATCGCTCGCTTCACGGTCGCCCATCACCCAGCGAAAGGCGATATTGCCCTCCACATCATCGTGGATCAGCGGCGCGCCCTCGCCCGCGGCTTCTTCCGGGTCAATCACCGCCGGCAGCTCCTCATACTCGACGACTACCGCGTCGGCCGCGTCCTGCGCCCGGTAGCGGTCATCGGCCAGCACGATCGCCACGCCATCGCCGACGTAACGCACCTTGCCTTTCGCCAGCGCAGGATGCTCCGGCGTTTTCAAGTCGCTGTCGGGGATCAGCCAGGCGGTTGGCAAACCAGCCAGCCCGTCGCCGATGTCCGCACTGGTATATACGGCGACCACGCCGTCCATTGCTTCGGCGGCCGAACTGTCAATGCTAACGATATTGGCGTGCGCGTAAGGGCTGCGCACAACCGCCATATGCAAGACGCCCGGCAGCTTGATGTCATCGGTATAGCGCGCTTCGCCGGTGATCAGCCGCGGGTCTTCCCGCCGCTTGATTCCCGAGCCGAATATTCGCGTTGTCATGGCTCACCCCCTAAGCGCCGGCGGCGGCGTCCGCCACCTGTTTGACCGCCTTGACGATGTTGTGGTAACCGGTGCAGCGGCAGATGTTTCCTTCGAGGTAATGGCGGATCTCGTCTTCCGAGGCGCCTGGATTGTCCTGCACGAAAGCGGCGCTGGCCATAATCATGCCCGGCGTGCAGTAACCGCATTGCAAGCCATGATTCTCCCAGAACGACGTCTGCATCGGGTGATGCTCGCCGCCTTCGGCCAGGCCTTCAATGGTGGTGACTTCAGCGCCGTCCGCCTGCACCGCCAGGAGTGTACAAGACTTCAATACTTTGCCGTCGAGATGGACCGTGCAGGCGCCGCACTGGCTGGTGTCGCAGCCGATTTTGGTACCGGTCAGATCCAGGTCTTCCCGCAAAAAATGGACCAATAGCGTGCGGGGGTCGACATCGCGTTCATGCACGACCCCGTTTACCGTGATTGCTACTTGCATAAATCCCTCCATTTCGTCACCGGTATCTAGGCGGTTCTGTAAAGGTCGCGCCATTATAACTTGCCTGACGCTGAATTGTAACTTGCCCGGGCCAGCGCTCATTCCTGCCCGCGGCGAAACTACAATGTTCACTCGGCGGAATTGTAACTTGCTTTCCTTCAAAGCGCTACAAACTGGCGGGCCGACAATCGCGATGGCCCTGCGGCCGCCGCGCGAGAGCCAGCCGGCATGATGCGTTTCAAGCACACGTATTTTGCATGCCTCACAATCACGAACACTGCTACAATGAAGCCGTTCTGCCCAATTGGCGTCGTCAATGCATGGAAACCATTAACGCATCGAGTCTACAGAGCGCTGATTGAACATCGCCACTTCTTCATCGTCGTCACGCTGCTGACCCTGGTGACGACCTTCCCCGCAATTATCTACATCTTCAAAACCGATGTTTACTGGTTGCCGTCTACAGCTCGGGATATCTACACCCACGTCTGGGACGCCTGGTACGGGCAGCTCGTGCTCACAGGCCAAGCCGATCGACCCTACACGAACTTGATGTTTTATCCGGAGGGCATAGACCTAGGCCGTCATTCGTATGTTCTCCCCAATATATTGGCCGTCATCGTCTTCCAGCTGTTTCTGCCCTTGTCAAATTCCTTCAGCCTGGCCTGGCTGCTGATCATCATCTCCTCCGCCCTTGCCGCTTACATTTATTTGCTCTGGTTTTTTGAAGACAAGTGGATCGCGCTGTTTGGCGCCGTCGTATTTGCCTTTAGCCCGCATGTCGCCAGCGAGCCGCATCATCCCGACGTGACTTACATTGTGCCCATTCCCTTGGTCCTTTACTGCTTTCATCGAGGCATTCGCGAGCAGCGGACAGCTTTGATTATACTTGCGGGCGTTTTAACGGGATTAACCAGCATGGGACTGAGGTATACATATGCCATAGTTCTGGTCATGCTGGGACTCTATGTCTGCGCCTTTGCGCTAGTCAAATGGCGCCAGCGCCGCTTCTGGCGCGACATTGCGCTATTGGTTCTGGTCGGCGCGGTCTCAAGCGCTTGGGGCGTATACCCTTTGCTGCGCAGCAGTGAAGTCAGCGGCTCGGTGCTTGGGTCCTACGGCGGAAGGCAATATTACACTGACGCGATTTCATTTCTTGTTAATCACCGACACCCGCTTTTCGGGCCACTTCTCGATGGAATTTTTCAGACCCCCGAAGGCGCAAAGACCAGCGCAACCAGCTTTCTAGGGTATCTACCGCTGCTGCTTGTCTGTATCGGACTAATAAACGGCTCCACTCGGCGGCTTATGCTGCCTTGGGCCTTACTCGGCGGCGTGTTCCTCATTTTGCGCCTGGGACCCGTCCTCACTATCAACGGCGTCGCATACCCTGATATCCTGCTTCCCAAGCACTTCCTGGATCAGGTTCCGCCGGGGCTATTTCGGGCATTTGTAGCTACCGATCAATTCATGGCCGGCGCTGTCCTTCCGCTGGCAATATTAACCTGTTTCGGTTTAGTCGCTTTACGGATTCGGGCCCCTTTCCCGACAGGACCCGCTGTCATTCTGGCGCTGGTTCTGATAGTCGCCTTTGAATACTACATGCCCATACGTGAACACAAAGTCCCGCAAGCGAGCTTTGATTTCATAGACTGGCTCAAATTGGAAGAAGAGCATGGGGAGATTCGCCTCATTAACATCCCGATGGGGCGCACCCCGTCTTTGGTCTACAAAGGGCATCAAGCGGTGAGTGGCTACCCCCATTCTGAAGGCGCCATTAGTCGTACACCGGAAAGCGCATACGACTACATCAGAGCTAGTTATCTGCTACGCGCCTGGCTCAATCTCCGTCCCATCAACTGCGAAATCTCAGTGCGCGAGTTCTATCTCGCCGACCTGGCCAAGCTTGAAGCTGACGGCTTCAGCCACGTTGTTTTCCACCGGCCGCTCCCTCACGGATACAAAATCGGCGAGAGCTTTGAATATGCGCGGCCGTCGTACGAAGATCAATTTGTATCGATTTACCGGCTGGAGGACTTGCGCGAAAGCTGCCCTGCAGAACCCGATGCGCGCCAACGGTTTGCTGAAGCTTACGCCAAGACATTGCTGAATAACCTCAGTCAGATCAACCGTCACGGGATCGCTGTCATTTTTGCGCCAAACATTCCTGCGGCCGACCTTCTGATCCACCACACCCGCAGCTACCAGCCAGCGGGCCGCGCCGTCCTGGTTATCGCCAGCGATGAGCAAGAGAATGTCATCATCCAAAGTTCCAAATCTAACGAACCGGAGGCAATCGCCGATACAGCTGCGCATGAAGCGCTTTGGCTGGTCAATCTTCAAGGCGAATTTCGCGCGGAGCGGACGCCGGCATTCCAGGACTGGTTTACGGAGCAATTCCATTTCTGCAAGCGCTTCCATGAAGAAGCTCAAGCTCATATCGACCTCTATCTCAGCGCTGACATCCCCTGCTCCGCCATGGACGAAAGCAGCGCGCTGGAAGTTCAATACGACAGCGGCGTGCGCCTTCACAACATTTCACATGTTGCTAGAGACGAAATGCTCCACTTTTACACGGCCTGGACCAACAATGCGCCAAAGCACTACAGTTTTTCGCTGCAATTCTTCGACGAGAGCGGCCGCAAGACGCTGCAATATGACAGCGTCATCGATCGCGATTTATTATCGACACACAAGATAGACGCCTCGTCGCTGCCGGCCGGCGCCTACTCCGTAAAGCTAATCGTCTATGACTTTGAGACGCAAATCAGCCAGGGCGGCCTGGTAGCCGGCGGCGGGCAACGCTTCGAGCGCGAGCTTGATGTAGCCCGAATTGAGCTGTAGCGTAACGCGCCAGAAGTCCGATGCCCGCATGCGCAGACATTTGACAGCCGATACACGCTGCGATAGTCTCACGCGTGGCGGCCGCGTCCAGCGACGTTGGTCGGCCCAGGTTGCGCCGCGGCCGCAATTGGCGGGCTGCGCTTCACGTCTCTGGCGTTACGTATTCGACAGCTGACAATGCTTGCTTATTTCTTGAGACGCTTGCTATACATGGGGATCGTGCTTTTCATGGTCTCGATCCTTTCCTTCTACATCATCAACCTGCCGCCCGGCAGCTGGATCGAAAACTACGAGTCCGAACTGGAAGCCTCTGGTGATATTGTAGACGCAGCCGAGCTACAATTTTTGCGGCAGCGCTACGGACTTGATCGCCCCCTGCACGAGCAGTACATCCGCTGGATTATCCCGCTAATTACGGAAGGGGACTTCGGCCAATCCTTTGAATGGGGGCAACCAGTCTGGCCCCTGATCAATGAACGCCTGTTCCTGACGATGACCGTCTCGCTGGCATCGATCATTTTTGTCTACGTCGTCTCCGTGCCCATCGCCCTGTATTCGGCCATCAATCAGTATTCGATCGGCGATTATTTCTTCTCCTTCATGGGCTTGATCGGTTTGGCGACGCCCAACTTTCTTATCGCGCTGGTATTTATGATCATCATGCTGCGCGTATTCGGCGTGACGCCGGGCGGGCTGTTCTCGCCCGAGTATCTGCGCGCGCCGTGGAGCCTGGCAAAATTCTGGGATATGTTGACACATCTGCCGGTGCCGGTTGTCGTCATCGGCACGGCGGGCACAGCCGGCTTGATCCGCATTTTGCGCGCGCAACTGCTGGACGAATTCCAGAAGCAGTACGTGATTACGGCGCGCGCCAAGGGCCTGCGCGAGCGCTTCCTCATCATCAAGTACCCCCTGCGCATGGCCTTCAATCCAATCGTCAGCAGCATTGGCAGCCTGCTGCCGCAGATCGTCTCGGGCTCGGCGATAGTCTCCATCGTCCTGGGTTTGCCGACGACGGGCCCGCTTTTGCTGCGCGCCTTGATTGCTCAGGACACCTACGCCGCCGCCAGCATGCTCTTGATGCTCAGCGTGCTGACGGTCGTGGGCGTCTTCATCTCCGACTTGCTGCTGATGTGGCTTGATCCGCGGATACGATACGAAAGGGGCAATTAGTGAGGCCGGAGCCGCAAGGCGAAGTCAGCCGCCTGGATGCCGATGAGCTGCTGAATTACGAGATTCTGTCTCAGCGGCAATTGATCTGGCGCAAGTTCAAGCGCCACCGTGTGGCCTACTTCTGCTTTCTCTTCCTGGTCGTCTTCTATGTCCTGGCGATCTTCGCCGAATTCTTCGCGCCCTACGGCGCCTTCACGCGCGATACCGACTTCTTGTACGCGCCGCCAACGCCCGTTCATTTCATCGACGATTCCGGCGCTTTCAGCCTCCGCCCCTTCGTGTACAAGATCGTGAGCGAGCTTGATCTCAATACCTTTCGACGCCAATATGTTGAAGATACGAGCGAAAAGTTTCCAGTAAGATTTTTTATACGGGCCGAGCCCTATCGCCTGCTGGGCTTCATCGAGACCGATATCCACCTGTTTGGCGTTGACGAGGGCGGCGCGCTGTACCTGTCCGGCACGGACGGCTTGGGGCGCGATCTCTTCAGCCGCATGCTCCTGGGCGCGCGCACTTCGCTCTTCGTCGGCTTGCTGGGGCTGGCGATCGGCTTCGCGCTCGGCTTGATCTTCGGCGGCATTTCCGGCTATTACGGCGGCGCCGCGGATATGCTCATCCAGCGGATGATCGAATTCTTGCAGTCCCTGCCGACCTTGCCGCTGTGGATGGCGCTGGCGGCGCTGGTCCCGCCGGAATGGACGCAGATTCAAGTTTATTTCGGCATCTCGCTGGTATTGGCGACGGTGGGCTGGACCGGGCTGGCGCGGGTCGTCCGCGGCAAACTGATCAGCTTGCGCGAGGAAGACTACGTGCTGGCTGCCAAGCTCTCCGGCTTGAAAGAGGGCGCCATCATCACGCGGCACCTGCTGCCCGGCTTCCTAAGCTATCTCATTGTGCATCTGACGCTAGCGATACCGCATATGATCCTCGGCGAGACGGCGCTGAGCTTCCTCGGTTTGGGCATTCAGCCGCCGGCGGTAAGCCTCGGCACGCTGCTGCAAGACTCGCAGAATGTGCAAACCGTGACGATCAATCCCTGGCTGCTGTATCCGGGCGCAGTGGTCGTCGCCATCGTCATCGCCTTCAACTTCCTGGGCGACGGCCTGCGCGACGCCGCCGACCCCTACAAGCATATCTAGGCGCCGCCATGACCGACGTACTGCTGCAAGTAGAAGACCTCAAGACGCACCTGCCCCTGGAAGAAGGCTTGCTCAAGGCTGTAGACGGCATCAGCTTCAGCATCGGCCGCGGGCAGACGATGGGCCTGGTCGGCGAATCCGGCTGCGGCAAGAGCATGGCGGTGAATACGATCATGCGCCTGGCGCCGAACTTCGCCCAAATTGAGGGCGTTGTCACCTACTATCCCGCCGCTGGCGAGCCGATCGATATCACGGCGCTCGACCCTTACGGGCCGGAGATTCGCGAGATTCGCGGCGGCGAGATCGCCATGATCTTCCAGGAGCCGATGACTTCGTTCTCGCCACTGCATACCATCGGCAATCAGATTATCGAAGCCATTCGCATTCATCGGACGACGGACCAGAAAGAAGCGACCAAGATCGCCATTGATTTGCTGCAGCGCGTCGGCATGTCCAACCCGAAGCAGCGCATGAGCGAATACCCGCACCAACTCTCCGGCGGCATGCGGCAGCGCGCCATGATCGCAATGGCGCTGTCATGCGAGCCGTCGTTGCTGATCGCCGATGAGCCGACAACCGCGCTCGATGTCACCGTGCAGGCGCAAGTCCTCCAGCTCATGCGCGACTTGCAGAGCGAGTTCGGCATGTCGATTCTGTATATCACGCACGACCTGGGCGTCATCGCGCGCATGGTGCAGGTTGTGGCGGTGATGTACCTGGGCCGCATCGTCGAATTCACCGATGTAGACAGCCTCTTCTACGATGCCCGGCATCCTTACACCAAGGCGCTGATCCAGTCGATCCCCAAGATCGGCAAGAAGTCGCGCGCCCGGCTGGAGTCGATTCGCGGCGCCGTGCCCGTGCCCATCAATCGCCCGCCCGGCTGTGGCTTCTACCCGCGCTGTTCCGCCGCCATCGACGGGCTCTGCAACCGCGTCGATCCGCCGCTCGTTCAGATAGAAGACGATCATGCGGTCGCCTGCTTCGTTTACCCGGAAGTCGTCGAGGCTGTCGGCGAGACTATGCCCGAGGGCGCGACCCATGCCGTCTGAAGAGACCATTCTGCAGGTCAAGGCGCTGAAGAAGTACTTCCCCATCGAGAAGGGTCTGCTGCGCCGGCAGGTGGGGCAGGTCAAAGCCGTCGATGACGTCAGCTTCGAGATCAAGCGGGGGGAGGCGCTGGGCCTGGTCGGCGAATCCGGCTGCGGCAAGACGACCTTGGGGCGCTGCGTCCTGCGCGCCATTGATCCCACCGAAGGCGAAATCATCTTGCGCAAAAGCGACGGCGCTACCGTTGATATCACGACGCTCGACAAGGGAGAGCTGCGCCAGTTGCGCAGAGAAATGCAGATGGTCTTTCAAGACCCCTTCTCGTCGCTGTCGCCGCGCATGACCGTGCTCGATATCATCGGCGAGCCGCTGTGGGCGCAGGGCGTGCGTGGCCGAGCGCTGGAAGACCGCGTCAGAGAGCTGGCCGGTCTGGTCGGTTTGAACACCGGCCACTTGAACCGTTATCCCAACGCCTTCAGCGGCGGCCAGCGCCAGCGCATCGGCATCGCGCGCGCGCTGGCCACGCATCCCGGGCTGATCGTCGCCGATGAGCCAGTATCGGCCCTGGACGTGTCCATTCAGGCGCAGATCCTGAATTTGCTGCAAGATCTGCAGGAGAAGCTCGGCCTGACTTACCTGTTCATCGCCCATGACCTCAGCGTCGTCGAGCATATCGCCGACCGCGTGGCCGTGATGTACGTCGGCAAAATCATCGAACTGGCGGACACCTCAGAACTCTATCTCAACCCCAAGCATCCCTACACCGAGGCGCTGCTTTCAGCCGTGCCCAAACCCGACCCGCGCCTGGAAGCAAGCGAGATCATCCTCAGCGGCGAGGTCGCCAACCCGGCCGACCCGCCCAGCGGTTGTCTGTTCCATCCGCGCTGCCAATATGCCGAGGAGCGCTGCCGACTGGAGGCGCCGCCCCTGGAAGAAATCGCGCCCGGTCACTTCGCGGCCTGCCACTTCGCCAAAGAGCTCGAGTTGACCGGCGTAGCGGTATGACGTGTTAGAATTGCTCGCGTGCGTTTTTCGACGGAAACGGCTATACGCGCGACTTGCGCAAAGGAGGTGACACGACAAGAATGCAGTGATCGTGTTCGCAACAGGCTTTGTTCATTAACTGGAGGATTACCATGTCAAACTCTAACTATCGGCGACTGCTGGGCCTGGCGCTCATTCTGATTCTGGCGCTGTCGGCATTTTCCGCGGCCGCGCAAGACGGATATTCATCGGCGGACAACTTACGGACCTGGTCGCTGGACGAGTATGAAGCGGCCGGCAATAGCATCGCCATGTTCAACGAAGCGCCCATGCTGGCGGAAATGGTCGCCGCGGGCGACTTGCCGCCGGTCGACGAGCGCCTGCCCGACCGCGGCGATATCATGGTCGTGCAGCCGCGCGAAGCCATCGGGACTTACGGCGGCGAGATCACCTTCAACGCCACCAATCCCACTTCTTTCGGCAATACCGGCTTCACAGCCTGGGATCAACACTTGACCGGCTTCTCGACCAATTGGGAAGTTATCTTCCCCGAAGTCGCCAAGAGCGTCGAACTGTCTGACGATCTGATGACCGCCACCGTCACCTTGCGCAGCGGCATGAAGTGGAGCGATGGCACGCCCGTTACCGCCGATGACGTCATGTTCTGGTACGAAGACATCATGCTGCACGAAGAACTGCCCAATATGTCGAACGCGCTCAAGCCGGGCGGCACGCCGCTGGTGGTCGAGAAGGTCGACGAATTGACCGTCAACTTCGTGGCCGCGCAGCCCAACCCCGCCTTCCCCATCGTGGTCGCGCGCAGCGGACAGGGCTTCCCCCTGGCGCCGCGGCATTACCTGCAGCAGTGGCACGCCGACTACAACGAGGACGCGCAAGCGCTGGCGGAATCTGAAGGCTACGATACCTGGGCCGGCGCCTTCCAGTTCCACATGAACGGCCAGACCGGGCAGAGCGACTTCGATCCGAATCTGCCGGTCGTGAAGCCCTGGACCCTCGACCACGTCGACGACTTCGGCAACAAGTTCTACGTCCGCAACCCCTACTACTGGAAGGTCGATACCGAAGGCAATCAGTTGCCTTACATTGATCGCCAGGTGCGCTTGCTGCTGGCCGAGCCGGAAGTGGTCATTCTCAACGTCCAGGCCGGCGCCATCGACTACGGCTTCTACAACCTTGAAGTCAGCGACTTGCCAGTGTTGAAAGCGGGCGAGGCTGAAGGCAACTACACGACGATTCTCTGGCCCGCCGATCAAGGCGCGATGAGCAAGTACCAATTCAACATCACGGTCAACGACCCGGTCTTGAACGAGATCTTCAACGATCTGCGCTTCCGCCAGGCCATGTCGCTGGCGATCAACCGCGATGAGATCAACGAAGTGCTCTTCTTCGGCCAGGCCGTGCCGCGTCAGTGGGGCGTTTCGTCCTTGTCCGCCTTCTACGAAGACTGGATGAGCGACCACTACGCCGCGTATGACCCCGACGGCGCCAACGCCCTGCTGGACGAAATGGGCTTGACCATGGGCGATGACGGCGTGCGCCTGCGCCCCGATGGCGAGAAATTGTCAATCGTGCTCTGGGACGCCATCAACCGCATCCCGATGTCCGAACTGGTGGCCGAGTACTGGGAAGATGTCGGCGTTGATGTCGAGATCAACCCCAGCACGCGCGAAGCTTTCAAGCAAGCGCTGCTCGCCAACGAAGTCCACGCTTCGACCTGGTTTGCCGATGTCGTCTCCGAGAAGGACATGTACCAGCGTCCCATCTGGCTGCGTCCGCCCTACGGCATTGATTCGACTCCGGTCGGCGGTGGTTTGGCCTGGCGTCAATGGTGGCTCTCCGGCGGCGAAGAAGGCGAAGAACCGCCCGAATACCAGAAAGAACAGCTTAGGCTGGTTGACGAATGGCAGCTGACCGAAATTGGCTCTGAACGCTACCTGGAGCTGGGCACGCTGCTGGTCGCCAATACCGTGCGCAATATCTACCATATCGGCCCGGTAGGCGAGGCGCCCGAGGTATTTGTCCGCTCCAACCGCCTGCACAACTTCACGCCAGTCGAAGGCGTCCTCTACATCAGCCACCTCGAGAGCGGCCACTCCGATCAGTGGTACGTCAGCGAGTAGGCCGTAAAGGTCTTCCGCCTTCAGCTTGCTCCCCCTCCCTGATGCTTCGGGGAGGGGGCCGGGGGGTGGGGTTGAGCTTTTGACCCGCGTTTCGGCGCGAGCCCATTTTCTGCTGTCGGGCCGACCCATCTGAGAAACTGTCGGGAAAACCAGTTGGTAGGGGCGAGCCGGTGGGTCGCCCACACTCAGCGCCAGAATCAGCGGGCGAGCCACCGGCTCGCCCCTACCGGTAAACGATCCCAAGCGAGTAGCTTATGCAGTGGTCACAGATAAAGTTTCATCCCGAGCGGGCGCTGTCCTACCTGGGCAGCCCCAGCGTATTGCGCCTGCCGGACGGCGCGCTGCTGGCGTCGCATGACTATTTCGGCCTGGCCGGCTGCCCCAAGAATCATGAAGGCGAAGAAAGCCTGACCAGCATCTACCGCTCGGATGACGACGGCGCTTCCTGGGCGAATATCACCCACATCATGAACTGCTACTGGAGCAGCCTTTTTCTCCACCGCGGCGCCGTTTTTATCCTGGGCACATCTCAGCAGTACGGCTCGATCGTCATCCGCCGCAGCGACGACGGTGGCTTCACTTGGAGCCACCCGAAGGATGAAGCGAGCGGCTGGCTCTTCCGCGGCGGCGTCTATCGCGACCCGCCCAATTATCACTGCGCGCCCGTGCCAGTCGTGGCGCATGAAGGCAGAATCTACAAGGCCTTTGAAGATTGCGATCCGCCCGGCTGGGGCAACTTCCAGGCCTGCGTGATCTCGGCGCCGGTTGACGCCGATCTGCTCGACGCCGCCAACTGGACGATGAGCAACAAGCTGCCCTTCGACCAAGCGTGGATCCCGGCGACCTGGGACGTCGAGCGGGCCGACCCGGCCGGCTGGCGCGAGGGCAATGTGGTCGTGGCGCCCGATGGCGCGCTCTGGAATATCCTGACATTTGAAGGCGGCGCCGTCCTTGACGAGAAAGTTCCGCGCCTGCGCATACTCGACGCCGGCAAGACACTGAGCTTTGATCCCGCGACAGGCTACATCGACTTCCCCGGCGCCAAAGCCAAATTCGTGATCCGGCGCGACCCGGTCAGCGGCAAGTATCTTTCGCTGGTGAACCACCTGGCGGACAAGGACATCCTCTCGCGGCTTGCGGGCGACCTCGCCTCGCAGCGATACCGCGCCCGGCATCCCATGCGCCAACGCAACGTCATGTCGCTGACCGCCTCGGACGATCTCTGGAATTGGCGCATCGTCAAGACGCTCATGCGCGACGACACCGGCTTGGGGCGCGAAGACTCGATCGCGCTCACCGGCTTCCAGTACGTCGATTGGCAGTTCGACGGTGCCGACTTGATCTACGTCGTGCGAACCGCCTATCGCGGCGCGCGGAATTTCCACGACTCCAACCAGATTGTCTTCCGCCGCCTGCGGAACTTCCGCGATTATCTGTAGTAAGAGCAGCGCATGTCACGCACTGGCCACGAAGTCAAATATCAGCCCGAACGCAGCAAGACTTTCCTGGGCAGCCCAAGTATCCTGCGCCTGCCCGACAGCGCGCTGCTCGCCTCGCACGATTACTTCGGCTTGCCCAATTGCCCCCGAAACCACGAAGACGAAGAGAGCCTGACCAGCATCTACCGCTCGGAAGACGAGGGCCGCACCTGGGACAACATCACGCATATCATGAACTGCTACTGGAGCAGCCTGTTCCTGCACCGGAACAGCGTCTACATCCTGGGCTGCTCGCAGCAGTACGGCTCGATCCTCATCCGGCGCAGCGATGACGGCGGCTACACCTGGACCCATCCGGCCGACGAAAGCAGCGGGCTGCTCTTCCGCGGCGGGCCCTTCCGCCAGGCGCCGAATTATCATTGCGCGCCCGTGCCCGTACTCGAGCATGAGGGCCGCCTCTACAAAGCCTTTGAAGACGCCGACCCGCCCGTACACGGGCCCAGCTTCCATTCCTGCGTCGTCTCCGCGCCCAGCGATGCTGACCTGCTGAACGCGGCCAACTGGACGATCAGCAACAAGATTCCCTTCGACCCGCGCTGGATTCCCGCGGACTGGGAACCGCCGGCGCGCCCGTGCTGGTTGGAGGGCAATATCGTTGTCGCGCCTAACGGCGAGCTCTGGAACATCCTGCGCTTGAACGCCAGCCCGATGGTAAACCGCGCTGTCATCGTCAGCGTCCAGGACGACGGCCGGCGCATCTCATTTGACCCCGAGACCGGCTTCATAGACTTTCCCGGCGGCGGGACCAAGTTCACCATTCGCTATGACGAGACGAGCGGGCTTTACCTGGCCCTGGTCAACAACGTGACGAACCCGGCTTGGCCGCGACAGCGCAATATCTTGTCGCTGAGCGTCTCGTCCGACCTCGTCAACTGGCGCCTGGCGCATACGCTGATGCGCGATCATAGCGGCCTGACGCCCGAAGACTCCGCGCGGCTGACCGGCTTCCAATACGTCGATTGGCAATTCGACGGCGACGACATCATCTACCTTGTGCGCACGGCTTACCGCGGCGCCATCCGCTACCACGACTCAAACCGCATCATTTTCCGCAAGCTGCCGAACTTCCGCGACTTGCTCTGAGGCAAAAGTGGAGAAACCATGTAGGGGCGTTTCGTTGAAACGCCCGTAAATCGAAGGCGTGTAGCGCGGGCGTCCCGGCGAGACGCCCCTACGGTTCATTGCTCGTGTGGTGAATTCGCCTGAGAAAGTGGTAGAGTTAGGCTACGCTTCTGACCGAATTTGCTAATCGAATGGGAGAGGAAAAATGGCGCGCGCAGGTTTATCCAGTTTTTCGCTGCATTTGCCCGATGCCTTGGGCGACCCCTGGTTTGAGTTGGACGCCGACGGCAAGAGCGTCTCCGGCGCGTTCCGGCAGACGCCGACCCTCGACCTGCTCGACTTCCCGGGCGAAGTCGCCGCGCGCGACATCCGCTGCGTCGACCTCTGCATCCAGCATATCCCCAATATCGAGCCCGGCTACTTGGCTGAATTGCGCTCCGCCTTCGAGTCGGCTGATGTCGAGCTGTACCAGTTGCTGGTTGACATCGGCGAGCTCGGCAGCGCCGACCCAGCCGAAAGCAGCGCCGGGATCGCGCTGACCAAACGCTGGATCGAAATCGCCGCCGAGCTGGGATCGACCGGCGCGCGCTATGTGCCGGGCGACAGCAAACCAACGCCGGCGACCATCAAGCAGAGCGGCGCGGCCTTCCGCGAACTCTATGATTATGCCGTCGCTTGCGGCGTGGAGCCGGCCACCGAGAATTACAAAGTCTTCAATTACGAAGCCGACGATCTGCTGCAGGTCCTTGACTTGTCCGAGCGCGATTACGGCTTGGTGGCGGACTTCGGCAATGCCGCCGGTCCCGGCAAATACGATACCCTGTCCAAACTGATGCCGCGCGCGACAGCGATTCATCAATGGGTCGAGATCGACGCCGATGGCGCGCTTAATCTCGAAGATTCCCGGCGCTGCTTGACGATGGCGCGCGATAGTGGCTTTGACGGCCCGGTCATGCTTTTGGGCGGCAAGCCTTATCAGCGCTATCGCGACACGCGCGCGCTATGGGACGCCGTTGACGAATTGCGCGGCGAAGCGCGGGCCGTCTTCGGCGACGCCTTCCAGGACTAGCGCGCTTCTGCGAGCGCGAAGACGGTGGAAACGGCTACTGGCGCGGGTCCGCCGGCGACGACAGCAAATGGGCGATGATGTGCGCGATCTCGGCTTGGGTTAATCGGCGGGCGAAATTCGCGGGCATCGCGTTGGCGTAACCGTCAACCAGATAGACGCCGGGCGAAACAATCGACTCATAAAGATATTGCGCGGCAGTCATCTGCGGGCGGCGTTTCGCGGCGCGTTCGCCGATGCCAATGAACGAAGGCGCGACCCGGCCCGCGCCCTGTATGTGGCAAATGCTGCACTGATAGCTCTCAATCAGCGCTTCACCAGCCAGGGACGATGCGGCGTCGAGCGCGGCGGCCGCTTCTGTCGCCGCGGACGGTATATCGGCGGCGAGGATCGGCGCTGATTCGGGCAAGCTCGCGGCCGTGAAAGCGAAGGCAAATGCCGCCGCAACGAGTAGCAGCAGCGCGACCGCCAGCGCGAGCGCCAGCCGCGGACCTTGCTGACTTGATGCGCTTCCCGCCACAGCAAAGCCCCCGTCAAAGCAGCAAACGGTCGGCGATCATGGCCAGGAACAGCAGCGCCAGGTAGAGCGAGGAATACTTGTAGAGCGCGCGCGCTGAGGGTTTGTCCGCCCGGCGGATTAGCCTGGCCGCCATCCCAATGAGTATCAGGCCGAGGACCGCGGCGACAGAGAGATAGAACCAGTCCAGCAAGAGCGGCGCCCCGGGCAGCCACAGCAGCGCTGCCGGCGACAAGCTGATGATGAAGAGTTGAATGGCATAGAACAGGATCTGCAGGCGGGTCACTTTTTCGCCGCGCGCCACCGGCATCATGGGAACGTCGGCGGCGGCGTAATCTTTGTTCACGAGAATCGCCAGCGCCCAGGAATGCGGCGGCGTCCAGTAGAAGACGATGGCGAAAAGGATAAAGGCTTGCAGCTCAAGCGTCCCGTTGGCGGCCGCCCAACCCACCAGCACCGGCATGGCGCCGGCGCCGCCGCCGATCAGGATATTGACGACCGTGTTGCGCTTGAGCGCCAGCGTGTAAATGATAACGTAGTAGATAGCGCCAGCCAGCGCGAGCGCCGCCGCCAGCCAATTGACGAAGAGTCCCAGCGCCAATACCGACAGTGCCACCAGCGCCAAGCCGAAGACGAGCCCGTGCCGGGCCGGGATGCGACCGGACGGGATCGGGCGCCGCGCCGTGCGCGCCATCCTGGCGTCAAGCTCGCGATCCAGATATTGGTTGATGGCGCTCGCCCCGCCGGCGGAAAGCGCGCCGCCCAATATGGTCAGCATCAGGCGATCGGCCGGCGGGAACGAATCGGCGGCGACGACCATGCTCGCGACGCACGTGAAGACGAGCAAGATGACAATGCGCGGCTTCGTCAACTCGATGTAGGGCCGTAACGAAATCTCGAATGTGAAGCCATTGCGAAGCGTTCTAATCATCAGTCTCTCATTTCAGCCAAGCGCTGCGACTGTTCATGCCTTCGATCACCGCCAGCGTGACCAGCAAGCCCCATACCGTTGCGGCCAAACCAACATGCGCCGCGCCCCATTCGCGCCCGGCGGCGCTGAGCACAAAGAGCGCGCCAACGCCAACCTGCAGCGCCTGTACCAGGACAGCGCCCAGGGCCAGGCGCCGAATCAAACTATCGCGGCGCTCCCGGTAGACCTGTCGCAGCAGCAATAGGAGCGCGACGCTCATCGCCGCGACCGACAGGCGGTGAATCATGTTGATGAGGGCGAGCAGGCCCTGATCAAAGGGCAAGACGGCACCGCCATCGCATAGCGGCCATTGGGTGCAAGCGAGCGTTGCGCCGCTGCCCCGCACCAAGGCGCCGGTCAATATGATCAACAGGGCCAGGGCAGCATTGACGACCGCCAGCCCTGAAATTGAGCCGTCACGACGAATAGCCGATGGCCGATGCCAGGCGAGCGCCGCCGCGCCCAGAAGCGCCCCCAGCAGCAGCATGGCCACGCCCAGGTGCAGCGTCACAAATGTCGGCGGCAACTCCAGGAAGACGACGATCGCCCCCAAAGCGCTCTGCACGACGAACAGGATGGCCGCGGTTACCGTCATCCGCAGCACGCGCCGGTCGCCATGGCGATATTGACGCCAGGCGGCCGCCAGGGTCGCCAGGCCAAAACAGCCGATCAACAGCGCGAACAGGCGGTGCAACCACTCGATCCAGGCGGCGATGTTATCCAGCGGCGGGAAGACGGTCCCGTTGCACAGCGGCCAGTCCGTGCCGCAGCCCAAGCCCGAATCCGTCACCCGCACCACCGCGCCGAAGACGATCAAGCCCAGCGTCAGCAGCGCTGTGGACAGGGACAATATGACAAAGGACGTATTGCGCGCTGCAGCGGTGTCGTGTTCGATCATCAGCAATGTAGTCTTCGGGTGATAGTGGACGGCGATACCTTGTCACGCTTCCCGCCGGGTGGCAAGACCGGGATTGGCGCATATTCCGCGCGCGAAAGATTAATTCGCCCGCGCGTCGCCTTGACGCCAGGCCTCGGACAGATTGTGGCGCGGCAGGTCCCGCGCGCGCAGCCCGCTCTTTTCCGCGTCTTGATAGCGCCCGAAATACTGCTCAATCGCGCCCGTCAAGCGCTCGACGACCGGGGCGTACTCGGCATCGGCGATGCGATTAAGCGTTTCGCCGGGATCGCGCGACAAGTCAAATAGCTCGCAGGGCGCGCCGTCGTAATATCGTCTCACCAACTTATATTCTTGCGTACGCGCCATGCGCAAGTCGCCGTATTCGCCGAACTGGATCTGCCGCCAATCCGGCAGCGCGGCGGAATTATCCAGCAGCGGCCAGAAGCTGCGCCCGGGATAGTTGCGCTCTGCCGGCAACGCCTCGCAGATGCCGGCGTAATCGGCCAGCGTCCGGAAAGTATCCAGATGGTCGACAAACTCCAGGCGCCGTTGCCGCGCGAAGAGCCGGCGCGGATGATTCAAGATCAGCGGCACGCGAATCGACTCCTCAAGCATGTTGAGCGGCAGCGTGGCGTTGCCCTTACCCCAGAGCCCGTGATGCCCGCAGCAGAGGCCATGGTCAGAGGTGAAGGCGATCAGCGTGCGGTCGCGCAGTTGCAGCGCATCGAGCTCGTCCAGCAGGCGCCCGACCGCCTCATCGATATGCGCGACCGCAGCGAAATACTGCGCCAGCGCCTCGCGCGGATTCAAGCGCGTCGGCAAGGTGGATTCCAGCGCCTGCGCGCCAAAGGGGTAAGCCGGCTGATCGAGCAGACCATCGAAAGCGCTCTCGCGATAAGCCTCCGCCAGGCGTTCCGGCTGCCCGCGCCAGGGATTATGCGTGCCGAAGTAGCCGATGTGCAAAAAGAAAGGCGCCGCCTCATCGCGGCCGCGCAAAAACTCGATCGCCCGGTCGGTGATCACAGGCGTCCGCTGACCCGGGATCGTCTGGATGTCGCCATTCAGGCTGAAGCGGTGGTCGCCGCCGTGCTCGGCCGGGTAATCGCCGACGCCGCTGAACCAATGCGCGAAGCCCGCCCCCGGCTGATCATCATCGCCCAGATGCCATTTGCCGCAGTGCGCCGTCTGATAGCCCGCCCCCGCCAGCAACTGCGCCAGCGTGACCTCGTCTTTCAGCCAGGGCCGCCGGTGGATCTCCGGGATTGTCGACGACAGATAATCGTGGATGCCGTGCTGCGAAGCCAGCCGCCCGGTCAGCAAGCAGGCGCGCGCCGGCGAGCATACCGGCGTCGGCGTGAAGGCGTTCTCCATCAGCGCGCCGGTTTCCGCCAGGTAGTCCAGCGTCGGCGTGTGAATCTCCGCGTTGCCGTAACAGCCCAGCGCCCACTGCGCCAAATCGTCGTTGACGATCAGGATGATATTGTTCTGTTCAGTCTGCGGCATCATTTACCCGCGCCCGCCGTTGCATCAATTCCTGAAACTTCTGTCTGTCTCGCTCGCGAAAGGCCTCGCTGACTGGCGCGGCGAAGTCTTTGTCGCCCGTCTGTTCCAGCCAGGCTTGCAGTTCCGCTTCCATCTCGCTGACGACCTCGCCGTGCCGCGCGCTCGCGTACAGGTTGACCAATTCGTAGGGGTCCGCGTCCAAATCGTAAAGCTCGCTCGCATGGTTCTGCCAGGCGACCAGTTTGTAACGGCCCTTGATAACGGCGCGGGCCAGCTCGATCGTGCCGAAGCCGTGCCCATAGCTCTCGACCAGCAAGGACTTGCGGCCCGCGACATCCTCGCCGCAAGCCAGGGGCAGCAAACTCTCGCCATCAACCGGGCGCGCGAAACTCGTCCCGGCCGCATCCAGGATCGTCGGCGCGATGTCAGTGCCGCAGGCGAGCGCGTCAGACGTCCGACCGGCGGCGATGCGACCCGGATAGCGCAGCGCCAGCGGCACGCGCAGCACCTCTTCGGTGAGGTACGAGCCCTTGTCGAAGCGACCGCCGTGGCTGCCCAGGGCATCGCCGTGATCGGCCGTCCAGATGACCAGCGTATTCTCCGCCAGCCCCAATTCCTCCAGCTTGTCCAGGACGAGGCCGCCGGCGGCGTCAACCATCGTGATATGCGCGTAGGCGCGCGCGATGATGCGCTGCCATTCGCCCCAGTCGAGATTGCTGGGCGTGGCGAAGCGCCTGTCTTCATCGGTCAGGCGGTCGTGCGGGTCCTGCCAATAGGGCGCGGGCTTTCCAGCCAGCGTGTCGGCGAAGTTGCCATAGACAGGGATGTCTTCCGGATCGTAGAGATCGGCGAATTCGCGGGTGGGGAAGAAGGGCTGATGCGGGCCCCAAAAGTCGAGCCGCAGGTGAAAGGGCCGGTCGTCCTCGGCGGCGGCCAGCGTCGCGAGCTGCTCACAAGCCAAATCCGCAAGGAAAAAAGCTTCGTGGCTTTCTTTGGGCGTGGTGGTGATGCCGGTGGCGTGTTCGCCGCACCAATAGCGATCGCTGCGGTAAGTCGCGCCGACCTTCAGCGCGGGGAACTCGCGATTCATCACGAAACTGTCAAAGACGAACTCGACTTGATGTTCGGCCGGCGGCAGGCCCTTCCTGCGCAGGTAGTCGCGATATTGGTCCGTGATGTAGGGATTGCCGTAATCTTCCAGCGAGAAACCTTCGCAATCAAAGTCGAGGGCTGTGCCGGCGCCGGCATGCCATTTGCCGAAGTAAAAATTGCGATAGCCGACGCGCGCCAGGTTGCTCAGGTAGACCTCATGATCGTACGGCGCGTTGGAGTAGTTGTAATAATTGCGGTGATTGTGCGGATACAAGCCGGTGGCCAGCGTCCGGCGCGAGGGACCGCACAAGGGCGCGGCGCAGTATGCGCGCTTGAAGCGCAGCCCGCCCCTGGCCAGCCGGTCAAAGTTCGGCGTCAGCGGGCGCGCTCCGCCATCCCATCCGTGCCGATAGTAGGCCTGGTGGTCGTTGACGATGAGTACGATATTGGGGCGCGCGCACATTATGCTTGCGGTCCTTCGAACAACTGCGGCGCTATCGAATCCGACATGCTGGCATGTTGCCACATAATGCCAGGCTGGTGTAGGGGCGACCAACCTGGTCGCCCGTTACCGCCGCGACTTGTGCAGTCGGGCGACATGGCATGTCGCCCCTACGGACTGTTGCATTGACGAAATCTGCATCAGTTTCTAGGAACTACTTCTGTGTCGCTGTAGTGAATTGTCGTTTGCGGCGGGGACGGCGGCGGGTTAAACTCAGCGGAATGTTTAAAATACAGACATCTGCATACAGGAGGCGTAGTTATGAAGTTTCGAATTGCTGTGCATATCTGCATATTGCTATTCACCGTCTTGGCTTTTTCCGCGCCGACGCTGGCGCAAGACGAAGTCACGATTGACTTCTGGATCCCCGGCGGACGCGGGCGCGACGAAGGCACGGCCGCCGTCATTGAAGCCTTTGAAGCGCAGAATCCCCATATCACGGTCGAGCTGACGGCGACGCCCTTCGGCGAATTCTTTGACTCGCTGCAAGTCGCGTTCGCCGGCAACAGTCCGCCCGATGCCGCCTTGATCGACGGCGTCGGCGTCCAGAACCTGGCTTTCAATGGCGCACTGCTGCCGATTGAAGACATGTTCAGCCAGGAGGACCTGGACGACTTCATGGGCGATCTGATCGAGATGGTCACGCTTGATGGCCACATGTTCGCCGCGCCCTGGGCAAATGCCGCCGACGCCATGTACTACAACGTGGATATGTTCGAGGCGGCCGGCGTCCAGGCGCCGAAGACGCTTGAAGAGGGCTGGACCTGGGCCGAATTCGTCGACAACGTAAACGCGGTGCGGGCGCATCAAGCCGAGCAAGGCAACGAGGTCTGGGGCATGATGGGCTTCAACAATCCGCTGCAGGGCGCCTTCTTCACCTGGACCATCATCCGCAGCGCCAGCAGCCCGGGCGAACCGCTCTGGGAAACGATCGCGCCCGATCTGTCCACCTTCGCCGGTTACATCGACACGCCCGAAGCCATGGAAGCCTACGCCTTCTATCAGAGCCTGTACACGGACGGCTTTGCGCCCAGCGACAATATCCCGGACGCCTTCCCGAACGGCTTGACCGCGACCTTCTTCGCCATTCCGCCGACCGGCACCGTGCTGGCGCGCAACTTCCCCGATCTGAACTGGGATGTCATGCCGATGCCCTACATCAAGACGCCGATCACGCACACGGGTTCCTTCGCGCCCGGCGTGGCCGCCAAGAGCGACAATCCCGAAGAAGCCAAAGCCTTCGTCAAGTTCTTCACCAGCCAGGAAGGCTACGGCATCTATCACAACGTCACCAAAGTCGTGCCCGGCCGCAAGTCCATGCAAGCGCAACTGCCGGACTTCCAGGAGGGCTTCCTGGCGCTGCTCTTTGAAGAGATGGTGGAATGGGGCGTCGCCCGGCCCGGCGGGCCCGCGCATACCATCTTCAATCGCATCATCGCCAGCGACATGATGGTCAATATCGCCCTGGGCGGAGACATTGAAGAAGAGGTCGCCAACGCCATCCTGGAAGCTGACGCCCAGCTGATGCAATTCAGGTAGATGGGTCTACCCCTCCCCCCGGCCCCCTCCCCGGCAAGCCAGGGAGGGGGAGCGCGCCGAAAGAGCTTGTCACGATGTGGTGCATCCTGAGTAATTGCGTGATGAAGTTTGATGTTATTTGCGCAGTCACCCTTCCCCATTTCAATGGGGAAGGGCCGGGGATGGGGTAAAAAACTGTCCCGTCCTCCCCCAAAATGAGGGAGAGGGAGCCTTACACCGCGTGATGCAAGTTTTTGCATGGACGGTGGCTTTGCCGCGCATGTGTCTACAAGGCTGACTCAAAGAGCGAGGGGAAGTGGCGGATGGGATCGCCGGGATCGCGCAGGAGAATGCGCTGGCGCGGCGTCAGCTGGACATCAGCCGGTTCTTCCACGCGCCTCGAGGTCCAGGTCAGGTGGGAGACGCAGTATTTGTAGAGCGCGGTGCGCCGTTCGTGCTGGGCGTTCCAGCGCGCGGTGCCGTGCGTCAGCGCCTCGGAGAAGAGGATGACGGAGCCGGCGGGCATCGGCGGCGTGACGACATGCGGCGAGTCGTGGTGATTGTCGCTGATTTGCGGCGGCAGCCTGTAGTGGCTTTTGTGGCTGCCCGGCACGCAGCAGAAGCCGCCGTGCTCGCCGCCGGAATCGGTCAGCGCCCAGGCGACCACGATGAAGCCCTCGTAAATCTGGCTGCTGCGGAAGGCGTAGTACTCGCCGGGCGCGACATTCTCGTTGGTGGCGGTGGCGCCGTAATCGGCGTGCAAGCTGCCGTAAGCCATGCCCTGGCGCATGATCATGCCGTAGAGCCGGTCGAGCCGGAAGGCATCGCCCAGGCGCAGGCGCAGCACGGGCATGATGGCGGGATGGTCGAGCAGGTCGCAGAAGGGCTGGCCCCAATTGAGGAAGCCGGCGCCCACCGGCTTGGGCTTCCGCTCCAGGGTCATGCTGTCGGGCACGGTCGCCTCGGGCTTGAGCAGGGAGGCGCCCAGGGTGGGGGCGCTGCCGAAGCGGGGCGAGTCGTCCGGCGGCGGCAGGTTCTGGTCGTCGATGAGGCGGTTGAGCTCGGCGACTTCGGCGGGGCTGAGGGCGTCTTCGATGACCAGGTAGCCGTTGAGGTCGAAGAGGTATTGCTGCAGTTCGAGGTCGGGCATGGGCTTGCTCTCGGGTGGTCGGGCGGATGGGGTAGACGATAGCGCGTTTGGGGCGGGAATGCGAATGCGGGGGGATTTTGACCACTAAGGGCACAAAGTCACAAAGGTCACAAAGGGGTTTTTTACCACCGAGGACACCGAGGACACCGAGAAGATAGAGGGGTCGCCGAAGGCGGTCATTGTAATTCCAATTAGAATCGGAAATATTATTTGTCCAATAAAGCGTTCCGATTCTAATACGCGATGGGGCGGCGTTGGCGCGCTGGACGTGGGCTGGGGCGGAGGCGGTCATGCGTTGAGGGTAGCGGATAATGGAGCGGGGAAGGCGACTGTTTGGTCGCGCTTGGAGGATTCGTCATCGCAGTGCGAGCGACACGTTTGTAGTACGATGCTTCTTATTTCACCATATCTTCAGTGAATTCGTTTAACAGTTTACGGAACTTAGAAACTTCGTCTTGTGCCTCAAGGTACGCCTTATAGTTTCTTAATGTGTCTTCTATAAGGGCATCGTAGAAGATATACCTACACTTGAAGTTTATTCGTAGGTACTGATCAATATCTTCAACTCCACCATTATTGCTTGGAGGTTTTCCCAACAAGATAATACACTCAACATTCTCTTTTTCATCGGGTCTTTGCGTTCTTAGACACTTCTCCAAAGCGCTTTTATATTTGCCAATTTGTCGTCCTAAGTCTTGCACATCAACAACACGGTCTGCCTTTTTTAGCTCAACGATAATGTGCTTGCCGGCTGCGGTCTTGTAGCGAATATCAAGCCGTGCCCTCTTTTCAGGGGCCGTTAGTTTGGCGTCGATTGCATCAAAGTCTTCCGTAACAGATTTCTCAATCCTTTTGTCAGTTGCCGCCCGTTCCCACGAAGGATCCAGCAACCAAAGATGATCATAGATGTATTCCTGTAGTGTTGCCTCCAATGCGCTAGGTTTGATGTTGTCTAAGTGGTTTACTACTGCAATTCTCTCTTCAACTACGTCGTAGTATCTCATGGCCTCCAATTCGTCGAGATCCCGAAAAATCCGCATCATTGTCTTAAACTGTTCTTCAGTTTCTATCTGGTCTAAAGCGTTGAGCGACCCTCTTAATGCAAGAGTTTCAAAGGCTACAAGATTCGCCTTGTACATTTCGGTCCTTGCTTCTGAATTAGGAAACGGAAGGGATTCCAGCTTTTGAAAGAGTCTTTCTGCTGCCTTGCGATTGCCGCCCTTCCACTTGCTATACCATTTCTTGATCGCAGGATTCTCAGTAGCTCGTTGGATACTGGCTTCTTTCCGAAGATCTGCCCAATCAGATTGAATTCTCTTAAGTTGCTTCCATATGAACTCCTTGAGCTTACGATACCTCTCGGCATCTTCTCGTACATTTTGGCGATTGCTTGTAATTATGTCCGGCTCCTCGTTGACGTCCAAGAAATCGGCCTGAATCTCACCAATGAGGTATTTGGAGTAGATTCCACCCTCACGATACGATGACAAGATATCATCTTGCACCGACTTGCCGCGAGCAAATATAACGATCGCGTTAATGTTATCTTCGTACTCCTTGAAATTCTTTCGCTCATCTACGGTTGCGATCCATCCAGAAATTCTGTAGCCTTCTGCCGGATCCACAACATTGCAGAGCTTTGTTGCGCTGCTTAACTTCTCTCCAGTTCTCTCGAGATACTCGCTGCTTTCATTGCCGAAATACCACATAAACTCAAGGTAATTGAAGAATTCTCTGTCCGTCGGAGTTACCTCTTCTTTCCCGACGAATACTTGAAACTCGTGCATTGCACCTATAACACTGAATCTTCTAGCAAGTCTCCGACGCAAATGCGAAGTAGTACGATTAATGTCCGTATGCAGGTCTCGAAGCACAATAAGGGTGCCAGTTCGTATGTCAATGCCTTCTTCGTCCACCACATCAGGGTAATAGTTGAAATCCTTGGTTTCAGGGTTGTCTTCTTCCGTAGCATTTGCCTCTTCTCTAATCTTCTCTTGAATGGCATCGGAATTCATGACTAGGCCGTGGCGTTTTCCCTCTTTGGCACTGTGGATTTCTACGGTTTTCGCGATAGAAAAGACGGAGAGCTTACCAATGCCCTTTCTGCCCATAATGGGCCGACAGCGGATTGGCGTAGTTATGCCTTCAGATGTGCGCCTATTGTAACCAACCCTCAGGTATCGTTCGTTGATGTCCCTCTCAGACATTCCAATGCCATTGTCGTAAATGGAGATTGTTCCATCACCCTCGTTGATTGTAATCCTTACCTTGGTAGCGTCGGCGTCCCACGCATTTGCAACGATTTCTGAAAGTACTGGGGGAATATGGCTATATAGTCCAATCCCCAAGTGATTGAGCACGTTGAGACTTATCGACATCTTGAACTTCTTATCGCTAGTCACGGACGCACTCCAAGTGATGCCGTATACTTTTGGCGATCACACGCGCCAATTTAACCGGCACAGCATTACCTATATGGCGACCGACTCCATTAAAGGTAACTTGTTCAGTCGGTCTCGTGAACTGGTACGTCTCTGGAAACGTCTGTAACAGGGCGGCTTCTCGCAGAGAAATCGCCCTGTCTTGTTCTGGATGCCCAAAGCGCCCGCTCCCATATGCATAGCATTGTGTTGTAATGGTCGGTGATGGTTCATCCCAACTCATGCGACCGTATACACTCTTGTAAGTTTGACCAGAGTTGCGTCTGTGGCACGCCGCAATCAAGGACTCGTCCCAATCTTGCCAGCTTCCGCCAGGCTTAGACTGGCGAATACGTTCAAGATTTAGATCTGACAAGTCGCGGACTCGATGCAAAGGATCGGCATCACTGTACTCGCCTGCTTCCAGAGGTTCCAACATGCCGATTGCATCTCGAACACTAACGTAGGTATCTTGGCTATGCGTTGGCGGAAGCAGTTCAATTGGCGCGAGTCTTGAAGCGAGCAAAACCAATCGAGATCGATGTTGCGGTATGCCGTAGTCCGGACAGTAAACGTTTCTGCTCCAGACAAAATAGTTCAGGGCTTTGAGTTTCGCAACAAAGCTCTTGAAAATCCGCCCACCACCAAAGCCTTGAAGTGAGGGTACGTTTTCCATAGAGACTATCTCTGGTTCGAGTTCTTCGATCAGCGCGGCAAAATCGTTGACGAGTTGCCAGTTTTCAGCGCGGCTACTCTTACCAGTCATATAGTTCGAAAACGGCTGGCAAGGGGCGCAGCCTATCAAGATTTTGTACTTCGTTCCGTCAGGAAAGAGACCGGCTCTGTCTGATTCATTCAGTTCTTCCACTTTTGCGTTTAGAAATGGCACATTGTTGTTGTGTTCATAAGGAAACTGGCAGGAAGGGTCGCTGTCGATGCCGAGAACAACATCAAACCCCTCCAAAGTAAAGCCGTGTGTCAGCCCTCCGACACCACAGAACACGTCAACAACTGGGTACGTCATCGGCGATCCAATTGAAGTAGCATACGATGCAATGCATTATACAGTACGATTTCCAGGTGACACATCCGAAACTCGGTCTAAGCTAGAAGCCCTCACCCCTCCATATCAATCACGATTTTGACCGCGCCTTCGTCCTGGATGCGGTGCAGCTCGTAGGCGTCGAAGACGTCCGCGAACTTGAAGGTATGCGTGATCATGCCGCCGACATCGACCGCGCCGCTGTTGATGTAGTCGAGCGCCTGGCGCGTGCTGGCGTGGCCGGGGTCGTCGATCGTGCCCACCATCGACTTCAGCGTCAGCGTCTTCCAGAAAGCCTCGAAGATGGGGAAGCCGTCCATCGTGTCGAAGCGCGGCACGCCGAATAGCAGCACAAAGCTGCCCGGCCGCGCGATCGATACCGCGAGGCGGATGGAGGCGTCTTCGCCGGCCGCTTCGATGACGACATCGGGCAGCTCGCCGCCGTTGATGGCGCGCAGGGCGTCGGCCGCTGGCGTTGAGCCGTCCGCGTTGTGGATGGTGTGGGTGGCGCCGAAGCGTTGGCTATAGGCCAGGCGGTAGGCTTTGAGGTCGAGCGCGATGATCTTGGCGGCGCCGCCCTGTTGCAGGGCGAAGTTGAACCAGAGGCCTGCCGAGCCCTGGCCGATGACGGCGACGGTCTTGCCGCGCAGGTCGGGCAGTACGCGGGCGGCGTAAAGCACCGTGCCGAATTGCTGGGCTTGCACGGAATGCTCCAGCGGCGTGGCCGGGTCCAGCGGCAGCAGGCGGTCGATTGGCGCCAGGTAGTACTCGCACATGGCGCGGTGGTCGGGCGCGAGGCAGAGCACACGGTCGCCCGGCTGGACGGCGCCGTCGTTAGAAACGGGGTCTATGGCTTCGACCACGCCGACCATTTCGTGCCCGGTTTCGCCGGTGGCGGTGGGGTAGCGCGCGTCCGGCAGGTGGTGCAAATGGCGGACATCGCTGCCGCAGAGGGACAGACGCAGCGTCCGCACGAGGCCGGTCCCGGGTTGCAGCTTCGGCTTGGGCGCATCGACAAAGGCGGGCTTTCCGCGGGCGATAATCTGGACGGCTTTCATTGGCAGTATTCTCCCTGTTGGCGCTGGCGCAATGGCGTCCAGTATAGCAGTTTCGCCCTCTGCTGTTGACGACTGATTTGGGTTAGAATGGCGGCATGAAACGCTTTGCGCGGGGAGCGCTCGGCCTCTGCTTGCTGCTGATGTTCGCGGCGTGTTCCAGCGCGCCGGCGCTGCCGCCGACGCCGACGCTAGTGCTGCGCCTGACGCCTGAGCGGCCGGCTAGGCCAACGCCGCTGCCCACTTTGGGGCCGCTGCCGACGCTGACGCCGCATGTCTTCTGCGAGGGCGCGGACGAGTCTTTCCTGATCGTCGGCGAGCGCGGGCGGGTGACGCTGAACGAAGACGGCCGCTGGCTGAACTTGCGGGCGGGGCCGGGCACGGAGAACGAAGTCATCGCGCAGCTGGCGCCGCTGGAAGATTTTCTGGTGCTGGGGGGCGTGGTCTGCGCCGGGCCTTATGCCTGGTACCAGATTGATTATCGCGGCACCGTCGGATGGATCGCCGAGGGCTTCGAGGGGCAGTATTTCGCTGAGCCGTGGCTGCCGGGGTAGATGCTACGAGAGCGGATGGTCTACATTATGTTAGAGAATTTTCTGTTCAAGCGAGGAGTAGTGACGTATTCGGTCGGCGTTGTGGCATAAAGCAGCTTCCTTGACTTTTCTCATGAATGAAACAATAATTTGATGACAGATTTTTGGACTGCGAGATTACGACATGGCTGAATCAAACGGCAACCACGAACGGCGAATTTCGACTATTGAAGGCGAAATGAAATCCGTTGCTACCAAAGCTGACCTGGCAGAATTGAAACACGACCTGATGCAGTCGTTTCAATCTGCGATAAAAGACCAGACGACTGAGTTGCAAGCTTCGCTAGACAAGCAACAGGCTTCGCTAGACAAGCAAAGTGACCAGATCGGAGACTTACAGACTAAAGAGAGTCGTCTGAGAGGAATCGGCGATACGTTGCGAGTAATTGCTCCTTTTGTCGTAAGTATTGTAGCGGTAGTCGTCGCACTTGCGAGTCGATGACTTGGTAGCCGAGCTCTGCCTATTTCTAACACATCATCCATTGCTTATGTCTCTGGCTCGGTTCGACAGAGTAGAGCTTCAAACCGTCGGCGACAGATGAATTGAATATCAATTACTGCGATTTGCAGCAGGCGCCTCGCCGGCGCAGGCCGCGCTTCCTTTGGTTGCGTCAACGCGACTCGGGCTCATATTTCGAACTTTATCAAGTCTTCAATACTGTGATAAAACAGGGGAGTTACGATTAGACCATGCGTGGCGCAACGCAAGGACGGGGCATGAGCGAGCAACACACTTTTCAAGCGGAAACCCAGCAGCTGCTGAACATCCTGATTCACTCGCTGTACACGGAGAAAGAAATCTTCCTGCGCGAGCTGATATCGAATGCCTCGGACGCGCTGAACCGGCTCCAATTCGAGATGCTGACCAATGACGCTGTGCAAGACGCGCAGGCCGAGCTGGAAATCCGCATCGAGGTGGACGAAGACGCCAACACGCTGACCATCAGCGACAGCGGCATCGGCATGAATCGCGAGGAAATCGTGGCCGGCCTGGGCACCATCGCCAAGTCGGGCGCCAGAGCCTTCATCGAAGCGATGCAAGAAAAACCGGAGAGCGCCGCCGATATCATCGGGCAATTCGGCGTCGGCTTCTATTCGGCGTTCATGGTGGCCAAGCAGGTCGATGTCGTTTCGCGCTCGTATCGGCCCGAGGACGAAGCGGTCAAGTGGTCGGCCACCGGCGGCGTCAGCTACACGCTTGAAGCGGCCGAGAAAGAGACGCGCGGTACGTCTGTTGTGCTGCACCTGAAAGATGACGAGAAGGAGTTCGCGCGCGAGTTCCGCCTCAAGGACATCATCCGGCGGCATTCGGATTATGTCGCGTTTCCGATTCGCGTTGGCGATGACGACGAGCCGACCAACAAGCAGCAGGCGATCTGGCGGCGCAGCCCCAGCGAGGTCGAGGACGAAGAATACGACAGCTTCTACAAAATGCTGACGATGGATTTCGCCGGCGCCGGGCATCACATCCACATGCGCGCCGATGTGCCCATGCAGTTTTACGCGTTGCTCTACTTGCCGGGCAGCGCCGAGCAGAATATGTTTAGCCCGCGCAATGAACCCGGCTTGAAGCTTTATGCGCGCAAAGTGCTGATCGAAGAGTACAACCGCGAACTGCTGCCGGAATATCTGAGCTTCGTGCAGGGCGTGGTCGATAGCGAAGATCTGCCGCTGAGCGTCAGCCGCGAGAGCATCCAGGCCACGCGCGTCATGGCCAGCCTGAAGAAGACCGTGACCCGCCGCGTGCTCAACGAGCTCAAGCGCATGGCAAAGAACGACCGCGACAAATACCTGAAGTTCTTCCGGGAATTTGGCGCCTTTCTCAAGCAGGGCCTGGTCATCGAGCATGACGACCGGGGCGATCTGGAGCCGCTGCTCTTCTTCCAGACGACGCACGATGACGATCCCAGCCAGTATTATTCGCTGGACGAGGTCGTCGAGCGCCTGTCGGAGAATCAAGAAGACATTTATTACATAATCGCCGATGACTACGGCAGCGGCGCGCGCAGCCCGCATCTGGACGTTTTCCGCCAGCGCGGCATTGAAGTGCTCTACTTCACGCATCCGGTTGACGCCATGCTGCCGATGGGCTTGACCGAATTCAAGGGGCACAAGCTGGTCAGCGTCGATTCGGCTGAGCTGGACCTGGACGAAGTCGGGCAGGTAGAGGCTGAAGCCGAGGCGCCGGACGCGCCGTTGGCCAGCGACTCCTTCGCCGTTTTGCAAGCGCGGGTCAAGGCGCGGCTGGGCGAGCGGGTCAGCGATGTGCGCGCAAGCAAGACCCTGGTCGGCAGCCCGGCGCGCCTGGTCAGCGAAGACGAGAGCGGGAGCCGCTATATGTATCGCATCAATCGTTTGCTGGACAAAGACTACGAGCTGCCAGTCAAGGCGCTGGAGCTGAATCCGCGCCATCCGCTGATGCACAATCTGAGCGGACTCATCAGCGACGGGGGCGACCCGAGTCTGATCGACGCCGTGGTCGAGCAAGTTTTCGAGACGGCGCTGCTGCAAGACGGCATCCATCCCGATCCCTCGAGCATGGCGGCGCGCCTGACCCTGCTGATGCAAGCCGCCACCGGCTCGGCCAGCGCTGACCTTGCCTTCGCGGAAGTCAGGACCGTCATCAGCGAGCCGGCGGTGGACGACGTGCCGCAGATTGACTTGAGCGATATTGAAATCGAGGATGACGAGAGTTCAACCCCCCTCTAAATCTTCCCCCATTGCAATGGAGGGAGACTTGTGTCGCCGGCGGCAGCGGATAAGGACACTGTAGACAAACGCGCGGCAAAGGCTACCGCCCACGCAGAATACCTTGCGTCGCACGGTGTTTGCTCCCCTCCCTGACTCGTCGGGGAGGGGCCGGGGGTGGGGTAAAATGCCCGCAAACGGAAACACCAGCGAAAGGAAATGACATGGCGCAGAACAAAACCCAGCGCAACGACGGCGATGTGATGGCTTATCTTGAGTCGGTGCAGCACAAACGCCGGCGCGAAGACTCGCTGGTCGTGAAAGCGCTGATGGAAGAGGTCACGGGCGAGCCGGCCGAGATGTGGGGCAGCAGCATTGTCGGCTTCGGCAGCTATCATTACCGCTACAAGAGCGGGCGCGAGGGCGAATTCATGCTGACCGGTTTCGCGCCGCGGAAGCAAGCGCTGACGCTATACATCATGGGCGGGCACGAACGCCACGAGGCACTGTTTGGCAAGCTTGGCAAGCACCGCACAGGCAGCAGCTGCCTCTACATCAACAAGCTGGACGATGTCGACCTGGCCGTCTTGCGCGAGATTATCGCAAAGTCTGTGGCCTATATGCGGGGCGCCGATCACATCGCCGGCGAATGAGCGGGCGCAGCAACGGAGGGTCGCGCGCCTGCGTATAAAACTACAGAACCATCCGCGAAGCGGGCCATTCGGTGTATAATCAGCGGCGAAAGCGAAGTACAGACTTGGGTCTGATGCGATGGATGGATTGAAGATTCTCGGTCAAATCGGCAAAGGCATTGTCAAGACGGTGGAAATCATCGGCAAGGGCATCGGTTTGACTGGACAAGCGCTTAGTGACGGCTCAGTTGCGGTGAGGACAGCCATGCCAGTGACGGAAGTAACCTCGGTATTCAATACGACCGACGAGACGATCAAGTTCATCAACCAGGAATCCCCGCGCGATACCAAAGAGATTTTGCCGCAGAGCGCGGTGTCGATGAAGACGCCCAAGACGGACGGCGCCTGGGTGCCCTGGTTTCACCCGCCGCGTTTCTCGCCCTTCAGCCGCCGGCGCATGGAAATCGTGGTTGACGATGTCGCCGTCATCTATATGTGGCAGCGCGATGACCACATCTACTGGTGCAACCGGCTCGATAGCCAGGGCAACCCGGCCAAGGCTTACGAGGTGCCGGGCATCTCGCATGTTGGGGGCAAGCGCATGCTGGTGGTGCGCAACGATCCCGAGAACGGCTACAGCGCCTTCCTCAGCGAGAGTGTGGAGGACAAGTAGGGCATTCCTTCCCCATCCCCCGGCCCTTTCTCACCATCTTTATGGTGAGCATCCAGCAAGTTAGGGAAGGGGAGCGACGTTAGCCGGGTTGATGTTTTCGCAACCGAGTTGAAGCTACGGAGACACTGGGAAAATAATGATCACGAGTATCGCAACCGTGACGGTCTTCGTTGAAGACCAGGAGCGCGCCAAAGCCTTCTACACGGAGAAGCTCGGATTCGCGCTTATCAACGATGCCGAGATGTTCCCCGGCTCGGGCATGCGCTGGATCACGGTGGCGCCGCCCGGCTGCGCGACTGAGCTGTCGCTATTCCCGATGGGCGAGCAGTGGGAGCATTACCGCGCGGCAATGGGCAAGCCGCAGTGCTTCACCTTGCATTGCGACGACCTCATGGCGACTTATCAGGAGTTGAGCGAGAAGGGCGTGCAATTTTTGGGCGAGCCGCAAGTCCAGCCCTGGGGCAGCTTCGCCGTGCTGGTGGATTCCGAAGGCAACCAGATTGTGCTGGGGCAGCCGTCATAGGCGGCCATCGCGGCGGCGGCAACCATGCCGCCTGAATGCGGGCGAGCCAATGGCTCGCCCCTACGGACAACAGGATTATACGGACATCAGGACTATCGCTGGCGGGCGACCCAATGAGTCGCCCCAACGACGTGAATCAACATGGGGAGAATAAACCATGATCAAGCGAGTGGGCACGGTATCCATATTCGTGGCAGACCAGGACCGCGCCAAAGCCTTTTACACCGAAAAGCTGGGCATGGAGCTCATCGCCGACGACGAGCTTTGGCCGGGCGCTGATTCGCGCTGGCTGTCGGTGGCGCCGGCGGGCGCGGAGACGCAGATCGTCCTGTACAAGTTCGACGAGAATTGGGAGCACTACCGCTCCACCTTTCAGCAATCGCAGTCTTTGACCCTGCAATGCGATGACATCAGCGAGACCTACCGCATCTACAAGGAGCGCGGTGTCGAGTTTCTCGGCGAGCCGGAAACGCAATTCTGGGGAACCTTCGTCATGATGAAAGATTGCGAAGGCAATACGCTGATTCTGGTACAAGTCTGATGAATGAAGACTTGCTCGCGCTGTCGCGGGAGGTCGGCGCGGCGCTGGCTGAACGCGGCCACCGGGTTTGCGCCGCCGAGTCGTGCACGGGCGGGCTTGTCCTTAGTACGCTGACCGACTGCGCCGGCAGTTCCGCTTACGTGCAGGGCGGCATCGTCACCTATTCCAACGAGGCCAAGGCGCGCTTCCTCGGGGTGCGCCCGGCGACGCTGATCGAGTTTGGCGCGGTGAGCCCGGCGACTGCGCGCGAGATGGCGCTCGGGGCGCAGGCGCTCTTCGGCGTCGAGTACGCGTTGAGTGTGACGGGCATCGCCGGTCCGGGCGGGGGCACAGTCGCGAAGCCGGTGGGATTGACCTACATCGGCCTGGTCGGGCCCGGCGGAGATCTGCGCGTTGTGCGGCGCGTCTGGGATGGCGATCGCGTCGAAAACAAGGCGGCCAGTGTGGCGGCGGCGCTGCGGCTGCTGCTTGAAAAACTTCAGGGCTAGCGGCTCAGCCCGCTTCCGCATTACAGGCGAACAATTCTGGGAAGTGGTAACTACCGCGGATATTGCCCGCTTGGCGAACATCGCAAAGATTTTTTCACCACAGAGAGCACAGAGAACACAGAGGTTTTGATGTAGGGGCAAGCCTTGGCTCGCCCGCAATTTACATAGATTCTCATCCTTGAATTGCACGACTTTCTTGCGGTTATTGAGAACACAGAGAGTACAGAAATTTCGTGTCAAGCGCGCGCACATATCATGTTGTCGGAATGTACAGTTCCCGCATACCGCAGCTCTCAGCCCGCGGAAGCGCCTCTCACCATAGGTCCAGCGTCCCGCGCAGGCTGCCGAGTTCGCCGATGTGATAGGAGTTGTGCGCGGCGATCACCAGGATCTCGCGCAGGATCGAGTGGCCCGGCTGGCCATGCGGGATCTGCGCGCAGAGGTCGCGGGCCGGGTCCTTGATGATGGCGACCAGCGCGGCGCGGTCCACCTCAAAGGCGGCGATCGTCGCGCGCCACATGGGCTCGTCGGCGTCTTCCGCAGGCGCGGGCCAATAGGCTTCCGGCCATTGCAGGTATTGGTAGTTCGGATTCTCGATGTAGTCGAGGATATCGGCTTGCGTGATGCGCAGGTGCTCCAGAAGATGCCAGAAGCTGTAGGGCGTGTTGGGCGGGCGCGTGTTGTAATGCGCGGCCGGGAAGTCGGCGACGGCGGTCTCGAAGCTGAGGTGCGCCTGGCGCAGCGTCAGCGCGTTTACAAGCTGCTCGCGGATATGGGCATCGCTCATGGGTCGTTCTCCTAGTTTCCGCGGCTGATTTTAGCACGCGATTCCTTTGAGATCTCAGTAGGTCCGGCAACGCAAAGAGAAGCCGAAATCAAGTCCACTGTAGGGGCGACTTTGTAAGTCGCCCGAAAACTCGAACAGAAGATGCGGGCGACCTGATAGGTCGCCCCTACACGCATTCGACGCGCTTGGCGACTTAGCTGCGCGCGGATATTCTTCGGTTGCACACTTTCGATTACAGGCGAATCTTTGCCGGACCGTCTGACACGCGTTACAATCTGCGCCAGCAGAGCGTATGGTTGCTGCCGGCAAAGAAGGACCGTGCGGAATCGTGTATAACGGCAAACAATGGAAGCGCGCTGGGCTGCGATGCACGCAGCGGGCCGCTGGCATGGGCGCAAAGGGTCAGCGTCGGCTTAGCGTAGATTAATTTTTTGGCGAAAGCGCTGCCCTATGCGGTATAATGCAGGTGTCAGGCAATTGGTGAGAATTATGTACGACAACTATCCGGCTTATGACGTGCCGAAAAGCAATATCGTCCAGCGTTTCTTCGCGCAGCGCTGGAGCGCCATCCTGCTTGAAATCGTGCTGACCATCGTCATAACTGTGGCGGCGGGGCAGGCTTTTGAATTCTTTGATCCTTTCGGTGGCGAATCCGCTGATGCGGCGCCGGCGGCGGCTTCCGCCCCGGACGCTAACGCAATGAGCGTCGCGCTTGAGCCGGTAAAGCAGCGCGGCGCCGACTACGTGAACGAGCGTCGCTACATCGCGGCGGAAGCGATATATGATTTTGCCGTCGCGCTGGAACCCGACGACCCCGCCAATCATGGCTGGCGCGGTTACGTGAATTTGCAGACGGCGGACTACCTGGAAGCGCAGGCGGACTTCCGGCGTGTGCTCGAACGCCGTCCCTTGGATTACGACGCGCACAACGCGCTCTGCTGGGCTTACGGCGAATCGCGAGATTTTACTTCCGCCCTGGAGCATTGCCAGCAGGCCCTGATCGCCGCCACATCGCTTCCGCAGTACGCCATCGCGCTGGAGAATCGCTGCTGGGTGCATGTCGAAATGGGCGAGTACGACGCGGCTGCGCAAGAGTGCCTGGCGGTCCTGGAGATTTACGGCGGCTGCCAGCACGAGGTCTGCGCGCTGGCGCATTACAATCTGGGGCGCGTCATGCTGGCGCAGGGCAAGACCGAGCGGGCGCTGCGGCAATTCAATCTGGCGTTTCGGATCGGATCGACTTATGCCGACATGTATTTGAAAATCGGCGAGGTATACGATACACTTGGTTTTGACGCGGCGGCTGCGGCCAGCTTCGCCCAATATGAAGAGCTGGCGGCGGCGCGCGTAGGACGAAAGTAGGTCAAGCGTGGTAGTGAGCTGGCGCTGCGGCTTGACGGTTGCAACGTCAGATGTGTTATACTCAGTGTCAAATCGTCCAATCCGTGATCGGTAGCTGAAACAGCGAGGGATAATTTTATGACGAAACAGTATCCGGAATATGATATTCCCAAACGTTCCATCAAAGATCGCGTGTTTAGCCAGCGCCCGAGCGCTTTGATTATCGAGGGCTTGCTGGTGCTGGTTGCCGTGGTCGTCACCATTGGGTTCCTTTCCCCGGTAGCGCCCGTCGAAGACAATAGCGACGCCGTGATTGCCGAGTTGGAAGCCATCATTGCCGCGCAGGAAGCCGCTTTGGCCGAAGCCGCCGAAGCGATGGCCGAGGCTGCCGAGATGGCGGCCATTCCGCCGGGCTTCATTAGCGCGTCCGCCGCCAAGAATATGGCTTGGTCGAGTTTGTCAAACGAAGAGTATCGTTCCGCAATCGCCCTATACGATGCCTTGATTGCCGAAGGCGAGGCGGATATCGACACCGTCTTCGCGCGCGGCTACGCCTACAGCATGATCGACGAGCATGCCTTGGCCGCCCAGGACTACAGCTTTGTCTTGCAGCAGCAGCCCGATTCCCTGGGCGCGCTGAACAACCGCTGCTGGGCGCTTAGCGAAATCGGCCAAATGGAGGCCGCCCTGGCTGATTGCAATCAGTTGATGGCGCTGGCGCCGGAGGCTGACTATCCCTATCTGAATCGTGGCATTGTCTACGAAAAGACGGGCGCGATGGACGCCGCCATGAGCGACTATGTCGAGTGGATCAAGCGCGTCAAGACCAGCGTCATCCGCAACGACAATCTGGCTTGGGAAGGCGCGCTGGAGCTTGAGATGTCGGAGGGCCAAGTATACGTGCTGCCCTTCAACGCCAGCGCCGGCCAGGATGTGGTTGTCAGCGCCGTCAGCAGCCAGCGCGACCTGGATGCCGATCCCCTGGTCTTGATCCTGGACCCGCAGGGCGAGCCCTTGACCGCCAACGATGACACCGGCGACTGGTGGGACAGCTATGTTCACTTCCGCGCGCCGGTCAGCGGCGAGTATGCCGTTGTGCTCACGCATGCCGGCGGCAGCACCGAGGGCCGCGTTGAAGTGTCGTTCGAGATCTCGGGCCTGTTCACGCAAGGCAACGATAGCGCGCGCTACAAAAGCGACGCCTACCGCGCCTTGATGTCCGGCGACTACGAAACCGCGCTGGAGAGCTTCCGCCGCGCCTTGAATCTGAACCGCAATGACGCCGAGGCGATGAACTGGCTGGGCGTGACCTATCGCTACATGGGCGAGTACGAATCCGCGATCATCCACATCGGCATGGCTATGCGCCTGGATGAGAGCTACACCCTGCCGTACCTGTCGCGCGGCATCACCTACGAAGAGATGGGCGAGCGCGAGCAGAGCGCCGCGGACTACTACCGCTACGCCATGCTGAACCGCAGCCGTACGCTCTTCCACGCTGAGCTGGACGGCAACAGCAATTTCGAGTTGCCGATGCGCGAAGGCTGGGTGTACAGCATCCCCTTCGACGCCAAGCGCGGCCAGAAGCTGGACATTGATGTGTCGACTGTCGCGCCCGGTTTCGTTGACCCGCTGATCATTCTGATCGGCCCCGAGGGCCAGGCCCTGATCGGCGATGACGATATTTCGCGCAGCCAGTATGACGCCACCATCAGCAAATTCAAGCTGCCGGCTACCGGTCAATACACCCTGGTCGTGAGCCACGCTGAAGGCGGCGCCAACGGGACGCTGAATGTCGATGTTGACGTCACCAACCCGGTCCCGATGTCCATCCCCGACTACGGCGGATGCCCCAGCGGCGGCGGCCACTAGACGCAAGGCATAGATGCAATTCAAGAGGGCAAGTCAGATGACTTGCCCTCTTTTGTTTTCCGCTTGGCCGGTCCGTGCTTGAGTCTACTGCCCGGTCACAGACCAGACGCGACTGAAAACCCGCTTCAAGCGCGCCACATGCGCGGCCGGCAGCGGCGGGGCCGCGAAAGAACGCAGATTGGCGTCCAGGTGCGCAGGATTGCCTGTGCCCGACAGAATCACATGCGCGCCCGCTTCCGCCAGGCAGAAGCGATAAGCGGCGTCGGGAATGCTTTCGGCAGCGCCGTCTTCCAGCAGAAAGGCCAGCGGCTGCGCCAGGTCGATATCTTCCGCGTCCAGTTCGCCGCTTTCGATTAAGGCGCCCAACGTCTCTTTGAGCTTGTCGGGCTGGCTGAGGGCGCGGCGTACGGCGAACATGATCAGCACGCCGATGTCCTTGGCGATGGCGTCGCGCAGGACGGCGTCGCGCGCGCCTTGATTGAGCAGATTGAAGCCGACCATGATCACATCGTAAAAGCCGTCAGCCAGGGCGCGCTGCAGCATGCGGTGGCGCAGGTCGTCGTTCCAGTGTTCGGTCACGCCGATGTAGCGGATCAAGCCCTTTTGCTGCAGGTTCCTCATCTCCGGCACGATTTCATTGGCGTAGTAGTCGTACTGTTCAGGGTGCAGCCCGTGCAGATGGTACACATCGATGTAGTCCGTCCCCAGCCGGCGCATGCTGTCGTGGAGGCCGGCGCGCAGTTGCTCGCGCGAGATATTTTCGTTGCGCAGGCGCTTCTTGCTGGAGATGATGATTTGCCCGCGATCGCGCTGGGCGACGGCTTTGCCGACGATTTCTTCCGTGTCGTAGGCTTCGGCGGTATCGATGAAATTGACGCCCGCGTCAAGCGCGCGCAAAACCAGCGCCACTGACTCGGCTTCGCTGCGGATGTTGTCGCGCTGGCCGAGCCGGCTGGGCCCGCCCGCGCCGATGCCCATCGCCGAGACGCGCAATCCAGTGCGGCCCAGTCTGCGGTATTCCATGCTGCCTCCCACTTGCTGCGTCACGTATGGCGCTCATTCTGCCCCATGCCGGCATTGAATGCGATACCGGGCGATTGGACGGAGCGGCGAAGTTTGCGGTGATGCGAACTCCGCGCAGGTTTTTTTAACACAGAGAACACAGAGAACACAGAGATAATGATGTAGGGGCGAGCCTTGGCT
>VXLV01000096.1 GCA_009841405.1 Chloroflexota bacterium
GGAAACTGCCGCTTCGCACAGACCCGCCACAAGGCCGGTCAGGCCGGACGCTTACTGTTCAACAGCCTCGAAGACTTGATCGACGCCATCGCCCGTCGCGGCGAACTGCCCGACCCGACGCAGCCGAGTTTGACGAAGCACTGCCGTATGGCCTGTTGACCTACAATGACCGCAAGACCCGCATCCAGATGATAGCGGCTTTGTGGGAACTCACCCTCGAACTCAAGAGACAGAACAAGAGGCCCCGAAGCTGGAGCGTGATAACGCGAGGGCGGTCACACCAGACGCTTATTTTGCAGTAAGCCTATTTTCATCTTCCAAGTATTTGATCAAATCGGAATTGAGGAGGCATTTTCCATCCTTGAATTCCTGGATGGCTACTTTTCTAACCAGACGGGCTGCGGCAGCGTATGCCTGCAACGCTTGATCGGTGGTATCTTCCTTAGCCCTATTCCAACGATGTAAAGATGATTTTCGAATTTCCCTTATTTCATTTAAGTCTATTGCAATTCTATCTTCAATAAATCCCTCTTCCTTTAACTCGCGAATTCGTTTATGCTGGGACCAGCTATCAAATTGATTGCGCTTATTTTTATCATGTATATTCATGTTGTAGATCAATATCGCCAACATTTCCGCAACAACTCCACAGAGTGCAATAGAACTAACAAAGTTACCGAGAAGAAAATTCATTTTTGATTCGCGTAATGGTTCGACCAAATTCGCTGAAATTCCCGGTTCACGAATCAATACTCCTAGGTCTTGATCCATCGCGCTGACCGCGGAATATCTCTCTTTGAATGCTGACAGGTCGGAGCACGTGCCACGGGAGCAGAGGATATCCAATAGGCGCTCGGCGCTAGGATGCTCTGGCAAACTTGAATTCCGAAACTCTTCCTCCCATTCAAGTATTTTCAACCGCCTCAAGTCTATGGGGACGAGTTTCTCATTCATTTCGGACGCCTTTGATGGTCAGGTTTTGAGCAGGCAGATTGTTCAAATAATGCCGACATGAACAAATCCCATTTCGGCCGGCATCGTGGGAAATGTCATAATATATTGTTTCGAAATTCCTAGTTTAAGGTCGCGGTGTCCAGAGTCACACCTATGCGTGAAACTTCAATTTAGGCATCGGATCAAAAGGTTCCTGTATTTGGCTTCAATGGGGATGGGCTGCGCGCCCTTATGATTCATGACAAAGTGCGCGCGTCCATCCTCGTAGAGATACAGCAAACTGAAAGCGGATTTCCGGTAGGTGCCCACGCCACCTGGAAGACTGACCTTGCCAACCTTCATGGGTAGCACAGGAATGGTGACGAAGGTCTTACCGCAATGAAACGAGGGCGGGTTTGTAGCGGTTGCCAGAGCAGCTCTAAGGGTATCCCGTTCTTCAAGGGCGTTGGCCAGATTTTTTCTCAAGGACTGCCGGGCTGCGTTTGCTTTTTCAATGCGGCCTAGCCAGAACTTGCGCTGAAGCGAATAGACTTCCTTGAATTTTTGCAGACGCTCCTCACACACCTCGGCTTTGGCAGCTGTCTTTGGAACATGGAATTGGGCCGAAGCCGGCAGAACATAGCTGGCGATCAAGACCAGAATTACAGCGGCCAGTGATTGGTTCATGTGTTTATTCCCGCGGTTTGGAGGAGCGCGCACTTGCGCCGGGCAAGGATGCCATAGCTCCCCCACGGCTCTGTGCTGTCGGTGCGTGTCCTTTTATTCATCGTCGCCGAGCGCCAGCGGCACATCCTCGTTCCGTTTCTTGTAGGACCGTACAAGCGTTCGCCTGAACGCATCCCAATTCGGTGCCGCCCGCATCAGCGCCATAACGCCGATCAGGTGATCCCGAAGTTTCGGGTGCCCCACATCGCCCGTCAGCCATTGATGGTGCTTGTGGCGGCGCTGGCCGGGCTTCACCGTCGGGTTTTTCCGCTTCAGTTCGTCCAGCACCCCTTCGGGCAAGCGGTCGTAAACGATGTCGTTGGTATAGCGGCCGATGACAGACGGGCGCTTCACGCCGTCCGGGCCGGGCCATCCCTTGAGCCGGAAAATCTCGCTGTAGAACTCCGGCGGGAAAGTCCGGGTCCAAGGTTGCAATTCCTTGGCGATAAACTTTTCGAGGATCGTTGCAAGGGTGCGGTCTTCTCGGATTTTCTGGTAGCCGGTCGCTTCATCGACTAGGCCGATAATCCCCAGCTTGCCTAGTCCTTTGCGGATGATCCTCGCCTGCTCTGCGATGTGCATCTGTGACGGCAATAGAGCGTCGGCCCGTTGTGCTTCCTCATAGACATCGCAAACTTCGGGCAGTAGCTCGGCGTCCCATCCATACCCCCGGCGGCCGCCGGGAAGTGTTAAAGAGATCGGAGTCGTCGACCGGGTTACCTCTTTGTCAATAAAGGGCTTTAGGTTCTTTGCGGCCATAAAAGCGGGCAAGTTGTCGACCTTGCTTGCGCCCTGTCCGCCCTTCGCCTTCCCGGCCCGGCCCAGCGCCTCAAGGAAGCCCTGTTGTGTGATGACCCGCATTTCGTTCTCAAGAACGAAGCACTGGATATGGATGTTGCCGATAATTAGCGGACGATCCGCTTCCCCGGCGATGACTTTCAGCGGCTTTTCGCTCATCGTGCTACCCCCAATCTCCGGTTGATGGTCAGATCGAACGCAGCTAGCGGGTCGGCATCCCGCAGGTTGTAGCGGTAGCAGAACTCATCAACATAGCGCTGAAGGTGCGCTTGCTGACGCTATGGAACTGGCCGAACATTCCGCGCTTCAGGAACGCCCAGAACCCGTCAATCGTGTTGGTGTAAATGTCGCCGTCAACGTACCAGTCGGAGTGCTTGATAACGGCGTGCGGCAGAACCCTCGCCATACGGTGATAGCCGGTATATTCGTCGGTAATCAGGGCGGCATTGTCGGTGTCGACGCGCCCCCGGAGGAAGGCCCGCAGGTGGCGGCCCTTCATCTTGTCCTTGCGGGTCGCTCTGACCGTCACCTTGCCGCCACGCTCGACGGCGCCGACGACCGAGGTCTTCTTGGTGCCGCGGCCGCTGGTATGCGTGCCGTCCAGCCCGTCGCCCTTCGTGCCCTTGCGCGGCTTCCCGCCGATATAGGTTTCGTCCATTTCGACGATCCCCGTCAGCAGGTTTCGCTGCTCAGCCTGTGACATGGCTTTGCGGATCTGCATTGTGATCCGCCATGCCGTGTTCTTGTTGACCTGAAGATCGCGGGACAGTTGCAGCGCCGAAAGGCCCTTCTTGGCGTTCAGCATCAGCGTGGTCGCCAGAAACCACTTCTGAAGCGGCAGGTGCGTCCGGTGAAAGATCGTGCCGACTGTGACGCTGAAGCCGGTCTTGCAGTCGTAGCAGCGGTGCCGGTGCTCGCTCTTGGCGGTGTTACGCGATCCGCAGTAAGGGCAGACGGGCTTGCCGTCAGGCCAGCGGGCGGCTTCCAGATGAGCGATGCAGCTTTCCTGGGTTGGGAAACGCTCGAAAATCTGTATGATGTTCATGGCATTCCGTCCGGTGTGCGGGCTGTTTCAATCTCTCGACAAGACTGATATAACCCCCTGCTGGACGGAATGTCAAGACCTTAAACTAGGAAATTCCGTATTGTTTTATTGTCATAATTTGGTAGCGGAGGAGGGACTTGAACCCCCGACACGCGGATTATGATTCCGCTGCTCTAACCAGCTGAGCTACTCCGCCCCAATCCTGTCGCCCCGCCCCGAGTCCGCGCCCCGAATCCGCGGCTCGAATCCGCGGCCCGGAAATCCGGCGCCGGGGACCGGCGGAACCGGCCGGCGGCGGCCGGGAACGCGGGCCCTGCGCGACGCGGCGAGATAGGATCGCGAACCGGCTGCTGTCAAGCCGGGCGGCGTGCCGTCCTGCCGTCCGCCGGGGCCCGGCCGGGGCCGGCGCGGCCGCCAGCGCGCCGGCCGGGGGGGGGGGGGGGGGGTGAAGACAAA
>VXLV01000118.1 GCA_009841405.1 Chloroflexota bacterium
GGGTTTGGGGGTGGGGGTGATCTGTGACCAAAACCTTCACGCATCCAGCACGCCATCCGCCAAGCCGGCCGGCAGTGCCGCCGGCTGATCGAGCGTGCTCTCAATCGCGATGTGCCGGCCCTGTTCCGCCGATTCGTCCAGCGCTTGCATGATATCCAGGACATGGAAAGCCAGATCGCCGCTGGCGCGATGCGGGCGACCCGACTGAATCGCGTAGGCCATATCGGCCACGCCGGCGCCGCGCCCGATATTGGTCGAGTGCGTCAGCGGCACGTCCGCCCAGTCGCTCGTCCCGCCCGTGAGCAGCCGCACGTCGCCGTCAAAACGATTGGGATCGGGCACGCTGAGCGAACCCGTTTCGCCGTGAATCTCAATCTCTGGCAGGTTGTTGCCCCAGACATCGAAACTCAAGATCACCGAGGCGATAGCGCCGCTCTCAAATTCGAGCGTGCCGGCCACATGCGTGTTGACCTCGACCGGCAGCCGCTGCCCCATCAGCGCCTCGCTGGTGGCGACCCGCTCGGAGAAGGTCTGCCGCGCCGAGCAGGATACACGCGCCACCGGACCCATCAAATTGACGAGCGCGGTCAAATAATAGGGACCCATGTCAAAGTGCGGTCCGCCGCCCTTGAGGTAATAGAACCCGGCGTTGGGGTGCCAACGCTCGTGCCCGCGGCTCAGCCAAAAGGCCGTGGCCGCCACCGGCGACCCGATCGCGCCGTCATCGATGACTTTGCGCGCTGTCTGCCCGCCGCCGCCCAGGAAGGTATCCGGCGCGCAGCCGACTCTCAAGCCCGCCGCCTTGGCCGCGCTGACGACCCGCGCGCCATCGTCTCGGTCGACCGCCAGGGGCTTCTCGCAGTAGGCGTGTTTGCCGGCTTCCAGGATTTGCAGCGACACGTCGGCATGGGCGAGCGGGATCGTCAAGTTGATGACGATGTCGATATCATCGCGGGCGAGCAAGTCGTCCACGCTGAGGGCGGCAAGTCCGTGCACGGCGGCGAAGGCACGGGCGCGCTCGGGCAAGAGATCAGCGCAGGCAGTGATCTCGATAACGTCAAGGGGCGCGCAGCCGCGAATATATGCCGGCGCGATATTGCCCGTTCCGATGATGCCGACCTTTAGTGTTCGCATGAGACATCCTTGATCTGTAAGCATGGGCGACCCACCAGGTGGCCCCTACGATTCCGCTATGCGCTACGGGCGACTCACCGAGTCGCCCCTACAAATTCGTAATGTGACAGCGGGCGAAATGAAGGACCGCGCTTAGGACATGAATTCCGGGATATTGCCGCGCACCATCGGCGGGTTGGAGACGGGCTTGGCCCAGTTGATGCCGTTGGCGATCACCTGGTGGATGATCGGCATGTGATACATCGGATAGGTCTCGTGCCCGGGGCGGAAATAGAAAATCTTGCCCTGCCCGCGCTGATAGCAGCAGCCGCTGCGGAAGACCTCCCCGCCTTCAAACCAGCTGATGAAGACCAGCGTGTCCGGCGGCGGGATGTCAAAGTGCTCGCCGTACATCTCGGCTTCTTCAAGTTCGATGTATTCCGGCAGGCCAGCGCAGATCGGGTGCGAGGGATCGACCACCCAGATGCGCTCCTTTTCGTCGGCTTCGCGCCATTTCAACATGCAGCCGGTGCCCATCAAGCGCTGGAATATCTTGGACAAATGCCCGGAATGCAGCACGATCAAGCCCATGCCGTTGAGCACGCGCTCCTGCACGCGGTCGACGATTTCGTCGCTGACTTCGTGATGCGCCATGTGGCCCCACCAGGTCAGGACATCGGTATTGTCCAGCACGTCCTGGGTCAGGCCGTGCTCCGGCTCGTCCAGCGTAGCGGTGCGAATCTCAAAGCCGTACGGCGCCAGCCCCTTCGCCAGCGCGCCGTGGATGCCCTCGGGATAAACGGACGCCACGTGATCGTCGTGTTTTTCGTGTCGGTATTCGTGCCAAATGGTCACACGCAATGCGCTCATCAGGTTCCTCTCGCTCAAGCTCAATTGCAATAGCGTGGCATTATGCCCGGCATGCAGTGGATTTACAATTGATTGTTGCGGATCGTCTGGACGGGGATTTAGAATGCCTTGGGATCTATCGGTTCCAGTCGCCTGCTTGACATTGTCTTAGGCGTTTTGATCCGGCTCAAATTTTACTTTGCTGTAAATGAAGGCAAGTGGGATTTCGTCGTTGAGGGAGGGAATTCGCAGGTATGAATCCAGCCCGGCGCAACGGCTGTATGTCCATTCGTCGCCCGAGCGCGTATAGGCTTCGACTAGGGGAGTGTCCTGTGAAACTAGAAAATATGCCTCCAGAGACGGGATTTGCAGGTATTGGTCTAGCTTGCGCGTACGGTCGATCTTTTCTGTAGAGGGCGACGAGACTTCAAACAGAAAGGTGGGATTCTCCAAGAGACCTGACTTTGCGCCGCCATGAAAGACCGGCTCGCCTAGCACAACTGTTACATCAGGGTAGGTATAAGTTCCAATAGCGTCGGCCATGACCTGAATCCCTGCGTACACGTGGTCAATTCTGTCAATGAGGGCGAAGTAGAACCAACCGACAAGCGCGGATATGATGATTTCGTGCGACGAGCTTCCACCTGGCATGGGATATATCCTGTTGTCGATCAGTTCATGTCTGAATGGCTGCGCGCTTTCCCATTCCAGGAATTCTTCCGCGCTCATCAGGCGTTCCGCTACTTCTGTCACCATCGTTCGCTCCCGCGGTCACAATCTTTCATCCCAAGCATAACACATGGGCGCAGCCGAGTTATGACTTGCCCGAAAGCCGCGCCTCAATCCCCGCCATCGCCTCCAGCGCTTTGATGATGCTGTGGTTGCCATCGCCGCCCATGCCCTGCGCTTGCAGCGTGCGATAGAGGTTGAAGCAGAGCGCGGTCGCGATCACCGGGATGCCCATCTCATCCGCCGCGCCCAGCACCAACCGCAGGTCCTTCTGCTGCAAATCTATCGAAAAGCCCGGTTCCCAGTAATCGTTGATGACCTGCGGCCCCCGGTTCGCCAGCATCCAGCTGCCGGCCGCGCCGCCAGTTACAGCGCTCAGCATCTTGTCCAGGTCGACGCCGCCCGCCTGCGCGAAGAGCAGCGCCTCGCTCGCCGCCAGCATATTCACCACGCATAGAATCTGATTCGACAGTTTGACCGTCTGCCCGGCGCCACCCTCGCCCACATGCGTGATCGTAGTGCCCATCGCCTCGAAGCAGGGCGTCGCGCGCGCGACATCGTCCGCGTCCCCGCCGATCATGATGCTGAGCGTGCCATTGGCCGCGCCCTCGCTGCCGCCGCTGATGGGCGCGTCCAGCATCGCCACGCCCTTGGCGTTTAACTGCTCCGCCATCGCGACCGTATTGACCGGATTGATCGTGCTCATGTCGATGACAAGGTCGCCGGCCGAAGCGCCATGGATGACGCCGTCTTCGCCCAGGATCACCGCTTCCACATCGGGCGTGTCGCTGACGCAGATGATGGTGATGTCGCTGCTCTCGGCGACCGCGCGCGGCGAATCGGCCGCGTTCGCGCCGCGCTCGACGAAGGGGTCCATGCGGCTGGCGGTGCGGTTCCAGACGGTAAGGTCAAAGCCGGCTTTCATCAAGTTGTCGACCATGCCGCGCCCCATGATGCCCAGCCCGATAAATCCGATTTTCTCGCTCATGTTTGGTTGTCCTCGTGGGTCTGATAGTTGGAATACGCGGGCAATGGTAACGCGAATGGCGGCTCGCTCACAGATTCTGTTTCTGACGTGAGTGGGAAATTTCGACCATATGAATTCTCCGACAACTCATAAAGAATTCTCTGTGCTCTCTGTGTTCTCTGTGGTGAAAAAAACCTGCGCAGAGAACGCTATTGGGACAATATCGGCGATGTTAACCACGTCCTTTATTGACTGCGCAGGCGTTTCCGCCGGCCAGTACAATGGAGCGAACCGCAGCGCGCAGCGGCGAGTTCTTTGTCGGCTTTGTGTCTTTGTGGTCGAATTGCGCAATCGAGAGCCGCTACTCGAAACCTAACCCCCGCGCCGCCTCCCAAAACCGCTCCACATTCGCCAGCTTGACCTCGTCGTAGCCGCGGATCATATCCGGCAGCCGCGCCAGCTCCACCGCCCGCGCGTAATTCTCCGCGCTCAGGTCGTCCAGCGCGCCGAACACCAGCCGGCGGTATTGCGCGATTAGCTCGCGCTCAACGCGCCGCACCTTGTCATAACCGAAGGGATCGAAGGCCGTCCCGCGCAAGAAACGCAGCCCGCGCAGCACGCGGTATACGCCATCAAACCAGCGACCGACTTGCAACTTGCGCTTCAAGCCCAGCGCCTTGAGAAGCGGCGGCTGCAAGTGATAACTTACGCGCGCCCGCGCCCCGAATTGCGCGCTGATCGCGTCGCGCGCTTCCGGCTTCAGGCTCAGCCGAGCTACTTCGTATTCGTCCTTGTACGCCATCAGCTTGAAAAGGTAGCGGGCGACGGCTTCGCTCAAGTCGGTCTGGCCGGGGCAAGCCGCCTGCTCGGCCGCGTACACGCGCTGGAGATCGTCGACATAACGCCGCGCATAGGCTACGTTCTGGTAGGCGAAGAGTTCCGGCACGCGGATTTCGACCAGTCGCTTCAACTCGCCATCGGCCGGCAGCTCGTCAATCAGCGCTTGCGCCGCAGTCGAGCGCTCGCCGCGGCTCACGGTCGCCATCTCGCCGGCGCGTTTGAGGTCCAGACTCGACAGCCAGTCGCGGTCCGCGACAGCCAGCCGGCCCGCGCGGAACGCATGCTGATTGTCCTCGACCTTGACGCCATTCAGTTCAATGGCGCGTTCGATGGCGTCCGCGGACATGGGCAGCAGGCCGGCTTGGTAGGCGGCGCCGACGACGATGAAATTCGCCATCATGTGGTCGCCAAACAGCGCCTCAGCCAAGCCCAGCGCGTCGAAAAAGACATTGTCGCCGGCTCGAGTCGCGCGGTTGATGATTTCGAGCAGGTGATCGGCTTCGGGATACTCGACCGTGGTATCGCGCACCATCGCCCCGGTCGGGACTTTGCTGGTGCTGACGATGGCGACGCTTCGCTGCGGGTCGGCGCGAACGAGATTCTTGGCAGCGGTCGCCGTCAGCGCGTCAAAAGCGAGAAAGGCGTCGGTCGCGGCGGCGCCGATCTTGGGCGCGAATTCGATTGGAGAAGCCGTTATCTTCAGATTGGAGACGACCGGACCGCCTTTCTGGCTCAGCCCGGTTTGGTCCAGCGAGCGGACGTGATAGCCGTCCAGGGCCGCGGCCGTGGCCAGCACCTGATTGGCGGTGACCACACCCGTCCCGCCGATGCCCATCATCAAGACATTCGCCGTGCCTCCGGCGATATGCTCCTGACGCTGGGGTTCGGCCAGCGTCCGCTCGACGCGGAAGGCGGGCTTGGCTGACTGCCGCTGCGGCAATGCCGACGGGATGACGCTCATGAATGCCGGGCAGTTGCCCTCGAGGCAGGTGTAGTCTTTGTTGCAGGACGACTGGTGAATCTGCGTCTTGCGGCCGAACTCGGTCTCGACCGGCTGCACACTAAGGCAATTCGAGACCGCGCCGCAATCGCCGCAGCCCTCGCAGACGGCCTCGTTGATGACGATGCGCAGGGTAGGGTCCGCCGCCAGGCCGCGCCGCCGCTTGCGCCGCAAGTTGGCCGCGCACTCCTGGTCATAGATCAGGGCGGTCACCCCGGGAATCTCGCGCAGCAGCAGTTGCGCCTCTTCCATGCGCTCGCGTTCCCAGACTTCCGCCCCCGGCGCCCAGTTGGCGTCGGGCGCGAACTTGGCCGGGTCGTCCGAGACGACGATCGTCTTTGATACGCCCTCGGCGTAGAGCAGGTGCGTCATCTCCGGCACCGGCATCAAGCCATCAGCGGCCTGCCCGCCGGTCATGGCCACCGCCGAATTGTAAAGGATCTTGTAGGTCACGTTTGTGCCGGCCGCGACCGCCTGCCGCACGGAGAGCGAACCGCTATGGGCGAAGGTGCCGTCGCCGATATTCTGGAAGATATGGTCGATGTTCGTGAAAGCCTCCGCGCCAACCCAGTTGGCGCCTTCGCCGCCCATCTGCGTGACGCCGGCGGTCTTGCGGTCCATCATGATCGCCAGCGTGTGACAGCCGATGCCCGCCCCGGCCATTGAGCCCTCTGGCACTTTGGTCGAGCGGTTGTGCGGGCAGCCGGAGCAGAAATAGGGCGTGCGCGCCGCAATGGGAATCACGCCCGGATCGGGCTGGCGCTTGATGGCGCGCAGGCGGCGCTCCAGCCCGGGCGCGTCGACTCGTCCCTGCAGGCGCCGCGCCAGCGCCAGCGCGATCTCGTCGGCGTCCAGCTCGTTGTCGGCTTTGACCAGTTTAACGCCCGTCTCGTCTTTCTTGCCCACGATCAGCGGCGTGTGCGCGCTGCCATAGAGCGCCTCTTTGCAAAGTGTCTCGATGAAAGCGCGCTTCTCTTCGATGACGAGTATTTCGTCCAGGCCGGCGGCGAATTCGTTTAAGATCTCGCGCTCAAGCGGGAAGATCATGCCCAGCTTGAGCAGGCGTATGCCTGCGCGCTTCAAGGCTTCGTCATCCAGGCCGATGTCGCGCAGCGCCCCGCGCAAGTCATACCAGGTCTTGCCGGCGGCGATGATGCCCAGCCAGGCGTCTTCGGTCGGCACGGCAATCTCGTTGATGCGATTGGCGCGCGCGAATGCCAGGGCCGCGTCCAGCCGCTCGTCGTGAATCTCCTTCTCCTGCTGCAAGCTGTAGGGCGAGAGCAGCGCGGTGTTCTGCGTGGGCCGCCAGGGCTGCCCGTTCAGCCGGAAATCCGGCTCGACGATCGTGACGCGCCCCGTGCCGACTTCGACGCTGCTGTATTCATCGGCGACATCGGTGACGATTTTGACGCCCACCCACAAGCCGCTGAAACGCGACAAAGCGAAACCGAGCAAGCCCATATCGAGGATTTCCTGGGCGCTGCCCGGGTACAAGATGGGCATCAAGGCGTCGTAGAGCGCGACTTCGGAATGCGAGGGGATAGTCGAGGATTTGCAGGAGGGGTCATCGCCGGCCAGCGCCAGCACGCCGCCATAGCGCCCAACGCCGGCCAGGTTGGCGTGCTTGAAGGCGTCGCCGCTGCGGTCGACGCCGGGTCCCTTGCCGTACCAGATGCCGCAGACGCCGTCGAACTTCGGGTCGGGCAGCAGATTTGCCGTCTGGCTGCCCATGATGGCGGTCGCGGCCAGGTCTTCGTTGACGGCCGGGATGAAGCGGATATCGTGCCGCTCTAGCAAATGCGGGATGCCTTCCAGCACAAAATCCAGCGCGCCAATCGGCGAACCGCGGTAGCCCGTGATCAAGCCGGCGGTGTGCAGCCCGCGCGCCATGTCCGCCCGCTGCTGGTCCAGCGGCAGGCGCGCCAAGGCTTGCAGGCCGCTCATGATTACCCGACCGTCTTCGGCGGTGTACCGGTCTTCCAGTGTGAAAGTCTGGATGTCGCGCGTGACGGCGGCGGCCGGCGCTTTCGTCTCTAGCATAATCGGCCCGGTCTCTATAATTCCCTCACCTTCTTTATAACAGATTACGCCCGCGATAACACCCGACGGCGATTGTGCCCGCCGCACAACTGCAAATTCACATTACACACTTTTCGTAGGGGCGACCTACCAGGTCGCCCGCCAAGCAAAACGAAAACCACACTAGGCGCGTTATGCCGGGGCGTGACATTGGCTCGCCCGCTCGTCACAACGCAAACGGCGGCGCCCCTCGGCTCGCCCGCGCTAACGACGTCCCGACAGCGGGCGACTTGATAAGTCGCCCCTACGGTTGCGCGTCATATCGCTGGGTCTAGATCGCGGTCAGCCACGCGCTCGCGGCTAGGATCAAGCCGGCCAGCGCGGCGATCAGCCAGGTCAAGCGCCGTTCCCGCCCGCGCAGCCGATTCCACTCGCCGGCATCGCCCCGGCCCCGCTCCCGCAGCAGGCTGGCCCGCTCCAGCGCCGGCGCCACCGCCAGTTGCAGGAGCAAGCCGGCCGCCGCCATCACGATGAGCAGCGCGTGCTTGAAAAGGAGCGCCTGGCTCCAGCGATTGTTGAAGCTGAGCAATCCCTCGTAATTGGGGTCGGTCGACATTTGCAGGACGCCGGTGACAATGAGCGTCGCCAGCGCCAGATTGGCCAGGGGCGTGAAGCGCTTGCGCAGGCGGCGCAGCAACTGGTAGAGCGCCGGCTGTTCCGCCAGCGCGCGATTCAACTCGGGCACGACGAGGAAGGTCAGCAGCAGGATGCCGCCGATCCAAATGACGGTGGCCCCGATATGCAAGAAGAGGCTGAACGCCCTCATAGACTCCGACATCTGGATTGCGCGTTCTGTCTTACATTTGCCCCCTCCCTCCTTGTGGGGGAGGGGGTTTGGGGGTGGGGGCAGACTGCTCGCGCAGCCAGGCTTCGTATTCCGCCTGCGCTTCGGCGTTCAGCGGATAGTACTTCTCCAGCGGCTCGCCCGCTTCCAGCTTCATGCGCGAGAAGACTTCCCAGGCCGCTTTCTCGGTCGCCTGCTGGGCGATATCGCCGGCCAGCGCGACAGGCACGACCACCGCGCCATCGTCATCGGCCACGATCACATCGCCGGGCACGACGAAAACGCCCGCGCAAGCGATCGGTACGTTGACCGCGTGCGGGAAGATATCCGTCTGCGTGTGGAAATTGGGCGTCACGCCGCGCAGCCACAAGCCGAGGCCAATCTGCCGCGCTTCGGGAAAATCGCGGATGCATCCGTCAATGACCACGCCCTCGCCGCCGCGCGCCTTGAAAGACGTCAGCATCATCTCGCCGAAGACACCGCTGGACAAGCTGCCGCGCGCGTCGACGACGACGACATCGCCCGGCTGGCAAGCGATGATGGCTTTTCGATGCAGTTCGCGCTCGGGCGAGGCGGCGTATTCGTCACCCCAATGCACGTCTTCGCGCTTGGGCATGAATTGCAACGTGACCGCCTGGCCGGCGACGCTCGCGCCCGGGCTAAAGGTCGTCAGGCCGACCATGTGCGGGTTGCGGATGCCTTGCTTCGCCAGCGCCCCGGCTATGGTGGCCGCGCCGATTTCGCGCAGGCGGTCTATCAAGTTCTGGTCAATGCGTTCGAATGTTGGGATATCGGTCATAGCTCTGGATTTGGAGACAACACATTTGGGATCTACAAACGAGAGTAGCCGCTAACCGCGGTTACTCGGTTGCTATAGCAGGCTATTGCGGCGGTTCGGTATCGGGTGGCGGCTTTCCAGTTCGGAGAAAGAACTTTAACCAACCAAGATCGTTCTTTGCGACTGCCATATCTGTCGTTAGCGTGGATACGTCAGTCTTTAGACTGGCAACATCTGATTTCATTGTTGTCATGTCTGGTTCAAGACGATCAAGCCGCCCAATGATCTTCGAGTGCGCGTTAGCTGATGCTCGCCAGACACCGAGAAAACCAAGGATGATCGGAACACCAAGCCCGATGACAATTCCAGCCGCTTCACCTAGCCCAATTACGATTTGTGTATCTGGCATGACCGGTCATTCTCTCTTATCGAGATACTCGTTCCTGCTGGATGCGATATACAAACTGTATCACATTTCAATCACAATCAACACGCCCGCTGGTCAAGCAAGAGCAGCAGATTAGGACCGCATGACAAAGCCGTCGACTCAATGGGAACTCTCTGTGCCCTCTGTGTTCTCTGTGGTGAAAAAACTGCGCAGTATTCACCAAGACAACAATGTCAGCGATGTCAATCTCGTCCCTGCGCCTATGCCAATCTATAGGACTGATTATATCACCAACGCCGCGGACGGCATGATAGCTAGAATGAGACATGAATGAATGGTATGATGGCGTTACAGCCATTGCAGCGCCGCGCCGGGTCTAACGGAGGCCCCGACTGACGTCGAGGACATGCCATGCAAAACGCTTCGCCCTTTGCCTCCCCTGATCTAGGCTTTCGCGAGGCGTTTACTATCGCGCTCAAACCATCGCAGCTCGCGCGGGGCATATTCACGAGCGCGATCATTTGGCTGCTGATCCTGAGCGCCATGCCCTCCTACGCCAAATTGATCTTCCTCGGCAAAATGGCGGATTATTTCGCCGCCGGCCTTGGCATCACCCTGGTCAGTCAAATCGTCATCCTCGTTGTAACGTCGCTGGCGAGCTCCGACCATGCGACCATAGTGATTCCGCAGAGCCCGACAGCCGTCATCCAGGGCATGATCGCCAGCAGCGCGGTGGCTGCGGCGCCGGCCGATATGTCACCTGAGGCGCTGTTTCCCCTGGTCTATTGGATAATCATACTCTCTTCGCTGCTTACCGGGGGTTTCATACTGCTGCTCGGGCTGACGCGCGCCGGGGGCATGGTGCGCTATATTCCCTTTCCCATAGTTGGCGGTTTCCTTGCGGGTCTGGGATGGTTTATTTTCAACGCCGCTTTCGCCGTCGTCACTGATGTACGAATAGCAGCGGATACGCTGCCTGTACTTCTCGCCAGCGATGCCGTCACGCGTTGGCTGCCGGCGCTGGCATTTGCCATCTTCTTGCTCGTGCTGCAGGCGCGCGTCAAGAATGTGCTGCTCATGCCGATCATGATAATTGTGGCGGTCGCGCTGTTTTACGCTTGGGCGCATTTTGTGGTCGGGGATGTGAACGCCTTGGCCGAGGCCGGCTGGTTCTTGCCCGTGGCGTCCGAAACGATTGGCTGGCCGCCGCTGGATTTGGCCGCTATCGCCCGCATTGATCCCGCCATGATCGCGGCGAGCGCCGGCGGTATCCTGACCTTGATTGTCGTTTGCACGCTCCACGTATTTTTCCGCGCCGGCGCGCAGGAGCTGGTCAGCGGTCGCGAGCTGGACTTCAATCGCGAGTGCGCGGTCAACGGCGCGGCAAATATGGCTTCTGGATTGGCGGGCGGCGGCGTCTTGGGCATCCAGGGCCCGATATCGACCGCCCTGATCGAATTGACGGGCGTGTACGGACGACTGGTGGGCCTCATCCTCGCGCTGATGTTCTGGCTGACGCTGGCCTTTGGCAGCGCGCTCTTCTCGCTCATCCCGCGTTTCCTGCCCGCTGGCTTGCTGATGTACTTTGGCCTGCAATTCATGAAAGACTGGCTGCTGGATAGCTGGTTCAAGCTGCCACGGCAGGACTACATGATTATTGTGGTCATCGCGCTTGCCACCGCGCTGTTTGGCCTTTTGAACGGCCTCGGCCTCGGCCTGGTGCTGGCGATGTCTTTCTTCGTGCTGGAATACAGCCGAATGGACGTCATCAAGCAGAAGTTGTCCGGCGGCGTTCACCGCAGCAACCTCGACCGCTCGTTCGCGGAAAACCAGTACCTGCAGCGCGAAGGCGAGAAAATCCTGATCTTGCGCCTGCAAGGTTATCTGTTTTTTGGCACAGCCTATCGCTTCTACAAGCATCTTAAATCGATCGTTTCCGAGGGCGAAGAGGGCGATATCAAGTATATCGTCCTCGATTTCAAGTCGGTGCGCGGTTGCGACGCGTCGACGATCAATGACTTCAGAAAGCTGAAGCAGTTGACCGACCGCTTTGGGATTGAGTTGCTGTTCTCGAGCGTTCTGCCGGCCTTGCGACCGCTCTTTGCCGGCGGCGACATCCTGGAGCGAAAGGCCGGACGGCCGCAATTCTATTACGACCTTGATCATGCGCTGGAATGGTGTGAAAACGCCTTGCTGGAGGGCGCCGCCTTATTCGCCAAAGCGCAGGTTACAGTCGAAGAGCAGGTGGCGCAGCACGCGATGATCGACAGCCGCGACGCCAGCGCCCTGCATCGGTATCTCGAACGCGTCGAGACCGAGGCCGGCGATGTGGTTGTCCGCCAGGGCGACGAATCGGACGCTATGTATTTCATCGAATCCGGTCGCGTTGATGTGCTGCTGCAGGGCGACGGGCCGGAGGTGCTGCGCTTGCGCAGTATGACCGCCGGCACGGTCATCGGCGAAGTGGGCTTTTATCTCAAGCAAGCGCGGACTGCGTCGATTGTCGTTACCGAGCCCGGCGTCCTGCAGCGCCTAAGCCTGGAAGCGCTGCAAGAAATGGAGGCCACAGACCCGCGCGCCGCGTCGGCCTTGCACATGTTTATCACCTGCGCGCTGTCGGACCGGCTGTCCACCACCAATCGCGTGATTCAAGACTTGCTGGATTGATTCCGCCATTCAGTCCAATGGATACACCGGGCGCGGCAGGTGGCGATAGGGAAAGCGGGAAAGATTCGCGCTGCACAAGCCGGCGGTATCCATCTCGATGACGTCGGCGGCGATGGGCATGTAGGCGACGCGGTAGGCCACGGCCGATTTCACGACAATCATGCGCTGCGCCTCCGGCTGGATGCCGATGTGGCGCAATTGGGCCAGATCCAGAGGCGGCGTCTTGCGCTCGGTGAGCAGGATGTTCACGCCAGCGACGCGCAGCCAAACCGTGCGGCCCATGCGCACGGTGTTGCCGTAAAACGAAGCGAAGTGGTTGTCGGGCAATTCGCACGCGAATACGCCGTCCGACAAGGCGCGTACCGTACCGGTCACGGTCACGGTCACCGGCTGGCCGTGCCAGTCATCGACTTTGCCGCCGACAGCGAGCGTGATCTCAGCCGCTTTTCCGGCGCGCCAACAGATGTCGACTGCCTGCGCGTCGGCCAGCACGATTGTGCCTTCAAGCACGTCGCAAGCGAGCATGGCGACCAGCGCGTCGGCGCCGTCACCAGGTGTGCCGCCGCCGATATTGTCGGCCGAATCCACCAGGATCACCGGGCCCCGGTCTTGCCCCGCCGCAAGCCTGACTGCCTCAGCCGGCTCGAGGTAGCTGGGCGTCGCTTCGCTTCGCAACTCGTACAGCAGGGCGCTCAATTCCTCGGCACAAGCGGCCGCGAGCGCCGGCTGGCTGTCCGTCGTGACGATGATGCTGGGGCCAGTGTGGGGCGTATCGGCGTAGGCGAAGCCGCCCATCACCGCCACGCAGACGACCGCGTCCAGCGCTTCGATTTCGGCGGCGCGTTGATGCACAGGCGCGAGCGGTGGGACAGCCGTGCCCGTGCTTTGCGCCGGCAAGAGCAGGGCAGGCCGGGCGAAGGCCGGCGTCGGCCGCAGCTCGCGCCGCAGCAGGCGCGCCATGATCGCGGCTGCTTCCTCGCCGCGCGCGTAAGCGTCTATATGCGGGTTGGTGTCGTAGGCCAGCAGCACATCGGCGAGCTCAACCAGGCGCGGGCTGATATTGCCGTGCATATCCAGCAGAACGACAATTGGCGCGTCGCCCACAATCGCGCGCGCCTGCGCCACGATGTCGCTCTCGGCATCCAGCTCGCCCTCGGCGACCATCGCGCCATGCAGCGCCAGTAACACGCCATCGACCGGCATCGCCTGCTGCAGCCGAGCGCGGAATTCGCTCAGGAGTTCGTGATAAGCCGTGGCAGTGACTGGCCCGCCGGGCATGGCGGCGGCGTACAGGGTCGGCAGCAATTGCCAGCCCGCTTCGGTGGCGCGGTCAATCATGCCGCCAATGCCGCTGCGCGAGCCTCGCATGGCGGCGATCAGGTCCGCGCCGGCGTGGAGTGACTGGTCAGCGAAATCGGCGATAGTCGTTGCCTGCGCCATGAAGGTATGCGTTTCGTGCAAGATGCCGCCGATAGCGACCCGCCCCGCGCCGGCCCGCCCAACTGACGACGTCATCAGGCGCCGACTTCCAGAATTTCTTCCGCTTCGATTAGCGGCAGCGCGATGTCAGCGGTCATCTTTTGTATCGCGGCGCTGTCTTTGAAGCCGATGCCGGTCAACAGGGCGACGACCGTCTCATCGCCGCGCAGCCGCCCGCTCTGCCGATCGGCCTGGACGGCCGCCCAGACGACCGCCGCCGCCGGCTCGACGAACAGGCCTTCCTGGCGGGCCAGTTCCGCCTGCGCGCGGTAGGCGCCCGCGTCGGCGATGGAAAGCCCCCAGCCGTCCGACTCGCGCAAATCTTGCAATACCAGGTCGCCATCCGGCGGCGATGTCAGAATGATGCCGGAGAGGGCGCTGGCGCAATCGTCGAGTGGCGCGACCGGACGGCCCGCCTGCCAGGCTTGCGTTATCGGGTCGCAGCCCCGGGGCTGCACGGCAACCATGCGCGGCAAGCGCGAAATGCGTCCGGCTTCGCGCCACTCTTTGAAACCCTTCCAGATCGAGCTCAACAAGCCGCCGCCGCCCACGGGCACGTAGACGACATCGGGCGCCTCGTCATTCAGATCCTGGCAGATTTCATAGGCGATCGTCTTGGCGCCCTCCATGGCATGCGGGCTGTCACTGCGCGCGGTGATGAGCATGAGCCAATTTCTGGCGTCGCACAGGGCGGCGATATTGGCCCAGGTCGCTTTTTCGGCGGCCGGGTCGTAACCCAGCCGCTTGACCGACATCACCTGCGGCCCGTAGGCCATGATCTGGGCGATCTTGGCCCGCGGCGCCCGCTCCAGCGTGAAGAGATAGCCGTCCACCCCAGCGCGCGCGCCATAAGCGGCCAGGGAGGCGCCGGCGTTTCCCGACGATACTGCGGCCCAGGCGCGCCGTCCCAACTGCCGCAAGTAAGTGATGCCGGCAGAGGCGATGCGGTCCTTGTAGGAGCCGGTCGGGTTGAGGCCTTCGTTCTTGAAATAGAGCCGCGGCAGATTGATGGCGGCGCCAAGCTGGGCTGAGGGCGTCATGGGCGTGTCGCCTTCGCCCAGGCTGACGATATGTTTGGCGTCGGTCAGGGGCAGGCGGGCGGCGTAGCGCCAGATGCCGGGCAGGTCCGTTCGCAGCGGGAAGCTGTCGGGGTCGTAGCGCACGTCCAGGACGCCGCCGTCATGCGGGCAATTGGCCCGGCTCGGATCGGCGCAGACTTGGCCGCAACTCAGGCATACGATTTGAAACACTGAATGCCACACAGATTAATTCACCACAGAGACACAGAGGGCACAGAGGATTTTGTCTATGCTGCGCGAATTCGACTCGTTGGCGCAGGTCAACATACTCAATCTGCCCGGCGGCGATGATAGTTGGACAAGTTGCTGGGAAGCTTGGTAGTTAGTCCAGGGCAATGCCCGCCTCTTCCAGCTTCGCTTTGAGCGCTTCGTTTTCGCGCTTCAGCTTATAGTTGGCGATTTGTAGGTCGGAGTTGAGCTTCATTACTCGATCGAAATTCAGCCTGTCATTCAAGAGTCGCTCCGCACGATGCGCTAGTACTCCGCACAGTGGGTAATAAGGCTCGCCTTCCCAGTACGACTGAGAGAATACTTGCAGGGCGTGGTGGCAATGCTCAACCGTTTTGAATACTATGGGCGCTTGCCACCAATAGTCGTGGCTAAAGCTATCGGGACGGCTGGCGGCGGTCACTGTAACTAGCATTCGGCAGATCTCTGGAATCAACGCCCATTTCTTCTCGTCTGTCTGGGTCTCGCCAGACAAGAACACACGCTCGAAGTGATTCCAAGCCGCGGACTCGGCGCAAAACTGGCCTGTCGCTTGGATTGCATAATACTCATTTTGCCCGTCATCTGCTTCATCATGGAAGTGGTCATAGTCGGTATCGTGCGCCTTGGCCGCTGCAAGCAGCAGCGCTCCGACCGTGAATACCATTAGGACCTTTACCCAGTCATACCGTGTCATGTTTCCAATCCTATTGTTGCCTTCGTAGAATAGCGTAAGTCAATTTCTCGGTTGCCGACAGGGGTGTGATGAACAGACAGTGTGCGTCTATAAGTGAATCAGGTGTAGAACTTGACTAGAACCGGCCGTGGACGATTGCTCCCGCGCTGCGAGTCAGGCGCAGAGCGGGTCATCGTCTTCCCAGCGGTGGACCTTCACCGCGTCGAGTTCGGCCAGCCGGTCGCGGGCGTCGATCCACATCTGCGCCCACGCGCGCCAGTCGGCCAGCGCGGAATCGGGATTCAGGCGGCTCTGCGCGACGAAGCCGGGGAAGTGCGGCCGGCCGGTCGGCTGGCCGATGGGGTTGTAACGCAGGTCAAAGCTCCAGCGGAATTCGTCGCTGTGATTCTCCAGCGAGGCGTGTTTGCACAGGGGATGGAAGAAGAGCACGCCGCCAGGACCCAAGGGCACGGGCAGGGCTTCTTCCAGCTCAATGAGTTGTTCGGGTATGCTGAGCTGCCCGGGTGTGCAGTGCAGGGCCAGCCCTTCGCGATGGCTCTTGGGCACGACTTGCAGACAGCCGTTTTCGACCGTCGCTTCGGTGACGGCCACCCATGCCGTGACAATCTGAGAGTCGTCCGCCTCTTCCAAGCCGACCCCGATATCCTGGTGCCAGAGCGTTTTATCCAGCAGCGAGTTGTACTTGTCTTGCTCTTCGACATAGCGCTTTGGCGCTTTGATGCGCACGTGCTGGATCGGGTTGGAATAGATCTCGCCGCCGATCAGCGACTCGACCGCTGAAAGCATGCGAGGGCTGCGGAGCAAGTCGAAGACCGCCGGCCCCAGGTTGATCGGCGTATCGGCGTAAATCTTGGCGTTGGGCAAAGCGATGTCGATGGCTTGCGCGTAATCCAGGCCCGCTTTGTAAACTTCGACCAGGCGCTGTTCAAACGGCAGATGGCTGTATGTTTCCTGCAGGCGCCCGTCGGCCACCCAGCCGGCGCATAATTCGTCAAGCAGCTGCTGATACTCGGCGATGACCGGCGCGATGTCCAGTTCATAGTCAAGCAAGCCATCGACGGCCAGGTAGCCATTTTCGTCAAAGAACTCAATCTGTTGCGGCGATAACATGCTGACGTCCTTTTCGTTTTCTCTGTGCTTTCCGCTCAACGCCGGCTGCACCCTTGGCGAGCAAGCGACAATGCCCAGTATACTTCACCGAGCCATGGTCTTCAACTCGTCGGCGCAAGCTCGCGAGAGCGCGACAATTTGGGCCGCCCGGTATTCGGCGACAGGCCGCGGAGCGATTCCGCGCGCGCAAGGCGAGGAGATACACGCCAGCGCGCCGATGGATGATATGACGCATCCGGGCGTGGGCATCGCTATCCGGGGGCATGGCCGCCAGTTTGCAATTGATGACGACCAGCGGCATCGCGATCCTGGCCGTCTTTAGGCACAGCTTTCACGACCGCATTGCTATACTCAGAAAGGTCTGATAATAGCGGAGAAGAGAAGCGCATGACTTGCAAAGCGACAGAAATCACACTCGGCCGCAGCTTGTCGGCATTGAGGATCGAGAATGACTTGCTGGCCGCCATCATCTTGCTGGACAAGGGCGCGGACATCTACGCGTTGGAATACAAGCCCAAAGGCGTCGATGTCTTGTGGAAATCGCCCTGGGGCGTCAAAGAGCCGGCGCGCGGCTTTGACTCCGCCTTTGATTCGGATACGGCCTGGCTGGAAGCCTACGGCGGCGGCTGGCAGGTACTATTCCCTAACGGCGGCGACGCGAATGTCTACAAGGGCGCGGCTTTGGGCTTCCACGGCGAAGCCTCGATGACGGCCTGGGAATACGAAATTGTCAGCCAGGGGGAGCGCGGGCTGGAAGTAAAAATGCAGGCGCGGCTCTCGCGCAGCCCCTATACGATCGCGCGCAATATGCGCCTCGATGATGGCAGCCCGATTTTGCATATACGCGAAAGCATCAAGAATCACGCCGGCGAAGCCATGGATTGCATGTGGAGCCATCACCCGGCTTATGGCGCGCCTTTCCTCAGCGAGCACTGCGTTATCGACGTCGGCGCCTCCAGTTTTGTCGCCGATGACCGCTACACCGGCTTCGCCAATCCGCTGAGCCTCGACCAGCGATACGAGTGGCCGCTGGCGGGCGCTGTCGATATGTCCAAGGTTCCGGGGCCAGGCGAGGCGCGCGACATCCTGGCCTATTTCCAGGACTTCGAGTCGGGCTGGTACGCCATCACCAACACGGACATGGGTCTGGGCATCGGGCTGGCCTGGGACGAAAGCGTATTTCCCTACGCCTGGTTCTGGCAAGAATTGAACGCCTCGCCCGGTTTCCCCTTTTACAAATGTTCCTACGTCATGGCGATTGAACCGGCGTCGTCCATACCCGGGCAGGGCTTGACCGCCGTGATGGAGAAGACGGGCACGCACTTGACTTTGCAGCCGGGTGAGTCCAGGGAGGTCGGCATGAAAGCGGTCTTCTTTGAATCGGACCAGGGTGTAGAGCGCATAGACGCCGATGGCGCGGCGCATACGAAGTAGCGCGGGCCTGTCGCTGATCGAGATGCCGTTTGCCGGCGCGCGCTTGCGCTATCCGGTATTGCGCTAGGCAGCAATGGTTAGGACGTGTTATACATCGCCGATATTGTCCTATAGCGAAAACTGCGCAGATTCTTTAACCACAGAGAACACAGAGAGCACAGAGAATTCATGTAAAGTTGGCGGAGTTAACATGTAGTCTAGATTCGCCAATCCTAATGCTTAGAGGTCGGAAAACGATCTAGGCGGAGAAAATGACAAATCGATTTGAGGGCAAAGTCGCCATCGTAACTGGGGCGGGCAAGGGCATTGGTCGTGCATGCGCCTTGGCCTTCGCGGCTGAGGGCGCGGCGGTGACCATCGCCGATGTCGACCCGGACGCGGGCGACGAAACGCGGCGACTGATTGAGCAGGCCGGCGGCCGCGCTTTTTTCGTCGGGGGCGACATCGCCGACGAAGCCTATGTCAAGCGCGTTGTCGCGGAGACGGTCGCCGAATTCGGCGGCATCGACATCCTGCACAATAACGCCGGCGTCGTGCGCTACGGCACGGTGGTGGATCAGCCGGTCGAGGATTGGGACTACCAGATCAACATCAACTTGCGCGCGACCTTCCTAACCTGCAAGTATTGCATCCCCGAGATGCGCAAGCGCGGCGGCGGCGCCATCGTCAATACCTCGTCGGCGCAGGCGACGGCGTCGCAGCGGACGGTCGCGGCTTACGCGGCGTCCAAAGGCGCGGTCACGAGCTTTACCACGACTGTCGCGCTCGACCACGCCCGCGAGAATATCCGCTGCAATTGCATTGCCCCCGGCTCTATTCATACGCCGATGCTGGATTCCGCCGCCGACCTCTTCGGCCCCGACAATCAGGCGCAGATGATCGAAGATTGGGGTGAATTGCATCCTATCGGGCGCGTCGGCCAACCGGACGAGGTGGCCAAGCTGGTGCTGTTCCTGGCCAGCGACGAGGCCTCATTCATGACCGGCGGCTGCTATCGCGTCGATGGCGGATTGCTCTCGAGCCTGTTGTAGCCCGTGGACGGTTGCCGGGCGACTTGCCGCCGGCGCCTTCAGCCCAGGTCATCCGCGTCGCCGCCTGCGATGACGGCTTCCGCCAAGGCAGTGTCGACGAAGAGGTGGGTAATCAGCCCGGTGCGCAGCGCGCCAATAACCGCCTTGGCTTTTGATACGCCGGAAGCGACGGCGACGCGGCAGGGCGTCCGCTTTAACTGCTTGACCCCCACGCCGATCATGCAATCCGTCAACGGCGTTTCCAGGATATCGCCCCGCTGGTTGAAGGGGTGGACGCAGACATCGCCGACGGCGCCTTTCGACATGAGCATGGGTGTATAGGCGTCGCCGATATAGGCTATCATGCCCGCGGTCGGCGGCAGCACGCCGATGCCGAAGCAGGCGATGGTCATGCGGTCCCATTGGGTCGCCACGCCCCGCACCACCTCGTCCTGCCAGAGCAATTCGCGCAGCTCCGGCGAGCCGACCACCATCGGCGCCAGCAAGAAATGCGGCTGGCCGCCGAAGCGCTGCGCCGTGCGCAGGATCAGGTGGTTCATTTGCGAATAGGTGCTTTCGTGCCCGCTCTCGCCCAATAGCGGCGCCACGTCAACCGACAGCGAGCGGGTCGGCGCCAGCAGATCGACCATTCGCGATGTCGTTCGTCCCCAGCCGATGCCCAGAACATCCCCGTCTTTCATCCGCGTCGATATGAACTTGGCCGCTTCGGCGGCGACCGCGCGCCGGGTCAATTCGTCGGACTTGTGGCCGTGGGGCACGAGCGCCGCTTTTTCAATGTGGAAGCGTCGGCTCAGCTCCAGCGCCAGGTGCGCCGAGTCATCACGGGGGTCAGCGATCTCGATGCGCACGATCTGCTGGTCGCGGGCGCGCTGCAAGTATGTGGCGATGAGCGAGCGCGAGACGCCCAATTGGTTGGCGATCTCTTGCTGTGACAAGTTGTCCTTGTAATACATATTGGCGATCTGCACCAAGGTCGCCAGTTGGTCTGCGGGCAGGTTGGCCATCAGCTGCTTGCCGCCGTTTGCCAGCTGCGGATTGCACGGTGCGTCCGCCCGCTTTCCAGGATATCGCGCGGCAGGATGCCCTGGACCGCATACACATGCGCCGCCGCCCCCCAAAGCGCCGCGTTGGCGGTGGATTCGCGGGTGACGCGCAATTCCCTTTGGGCTTCGGCAGTCATCAGATAGGCGCGAATCCGCTCATTGACGCGCTCAACCAGCCAGGGCGCCGCCTTTGCCACCCCGCCGCCCATGACGATTAAGTTGATATCGAGCAGATTCACCACGCCGCCGAGGTTGATGCAGATCAAGCGGATGGCGTCATCGACGATTTGCGCGGCGACCGGGTCGCCCAATTCGATCGCCCGGAAGACGGCGCGCGTGCTGATGGTCCCGCCACTCGCCAGCGACGACAAGATGAGGCTGCGCCCGGCTTCGTGAGCGAGTTGCCCGGCGCGGGCGATGGCGGGCCCGGCGACGTATGTCTCGAAGCAGCCGCGCCTGCCGCAGCCGCAGGCATGGCCATTGATTTCGTCATAAGTGGTATGGCCGAAGTTGCCCGCGAATCCGTGCGCGCCGCCATAGAGCCGCCCGTTTAGAAAGAGGTAGCCGCCATAACCGGTGCCGACCGTGGCCCATGCGAAGTTGCGCTCGCCTGCGCCTGCGCCCCAGACCGCTTCCGCCAGGACCGCCTGCCGCACATCGGTGGCGACGCAGACCGGCAGCTCAAAGCGCTGGCTGACCAGCGCCCCGAAGGGCAGATCGCGCCAGCCAAGGTTGGGCACGAGAATAGCATCGCCGCTCTCCAGGTCGACATTGCCGCATAAGCTGATGCCAACCGAAAGCTCGCCGGAGGCGGCGTCCCGCGCCCTTTCGACGTGGGGCGCCATGAGCGCCAGGATGCCTTCGAGATCCCCGGCCCCGTCGTCGGTGAAGGGCACGGCGTAGCGCGCAATTTCGCCGAGGAGCCGGCCCTCGGCGTTGATCAGCCCCAGGCGCAGGCTGGTGCCGCCGATATCGACCGCGAGAACCGGATCCGCTGGCGCTGCGCTCATTGGGACTGTCTCATCTCGAGGGCTTTCAGTGGCGCCGCCGGCCTTAGGTCCAGCGCGGGCTATCCACAAAGGTCGGCTGTCCCTCGCGCTCCAGCAGCAACTTGCGGAATCCCTTGTCGATAATCGGGGCGTAGTCGTGGCCGGCGCTCAGATGGTACGACGCCACGAAGACCAGCATATCGGCGCAGGTGTTGACGACGCGGTGCGCCCACATCGGCGGAATATGCGAGATCGTGCCCGCCGTCCAGCGCTCGGCGCGGAACTCGCCGTCGATTGTTTGCAGCAGCAGATAGCCTTCGCCTTGCACGCAGAAGTAGATTTCGGGCTGGTCATCGCGCTCGTGGATATGCCCCTTGGTCATGTGGTATTCGTCGCCGACAGTGCCGGGCAGCAGGCGCGTCACGCCGAGCGCCATGTCGCTTTTGCTGGTTTCAAAGGGATGGTACCAAATCTCGTATATCAGCGGGTCGGCCTCGGCCAGAATGCTCCGCACGCGCGGCTTGTCATGAAACATCATCTGCAGATCGCTCAGCTTGCGGTCGTCGCGTATCTTCACCGGATCAAATGTGCCGCTGTTGAAGTCGAACTGCACGCTGATGGGATAGTCATTCTCGTTTAGCATGGTTGCTCCAGCTCAGGGGTCAATGTGAAAAGACTCGAAGGCGGCTTTCAGGTCGCGCAAGAAAAGCGCGGCATCGGCGCCATCGACGACGCGATGGTCGCAGGCTGCCGTCAGCGCCAGCAGCTGAGCCGGTTTCGGCGCGCCGTCTTCGCCGGGCAGCAGGACAGGCCGCGGCGCCGCAATGCCCAGGATCGCCGATTGCGGCGGGTTGACCAAGGGCGTGAATTGCGTGACGCCGCTCATGCCCAGGTTGCTGATGGTGAAGCTGCCGCCAGCGCTATCGGCCGGGGAGAGCCGGTTTGCGCCCGCTTTGCGCTTGAGATCGGCCAGCGCGCTGTTGATCTGCGCCAGGCTGAGCCGGTCGGCGTCGTGGATCACCGGCACGCGCAAGCCGTCCGCGGCCGCCGTCGCCACGCCAATATGAATCGAGTCCAGGACGGTGACGCCATCGTCTTCAAAGCGGGCGTTGAGCAGGGGATGACTGCGCAAAGTCAGCGCTGTAAGATGGATGAAGATCGCCGTCAAGCTGAGCTCGGTGCCGCGCTCTTTGAGTCGCGCGCGGGCGGCGAGCAACGGCCCGATATCGGCGTCAATCGTCGCGGAGAATTGCGGTATATCGCGGGCGCTCTGCAACATGCGCTGGCCCGTGAGCCGCTTGGCCCGGCTGAGTTCGATGCGGCGTTGACCGGGCCGCGCCTTTGACCGTAGCGCCTCCGCCTCGACATCGGCCCCGCTGATCTTGACGCCGTCGGCTGGCGTGACCGACGTCAGGTCCACGCCCAGTTCTTTGGCTTTGCGCCGGGCGAGCGGCGAAATTCTGTATGCCGCTTTTGGCGCCGTGTGGGCGCGGGCTGTGGTTGTGGCCATTTCATGCGCGGGGAGCGGGCGACGCGCTTCCGGCTCGTCATCTGCCTCTGCCGACCAGGTCTCGCCCTCGCGCCCGATGACCGAGAGCAGATCGCCGATGAAGACGGTATCGCCCTCTGCCGCTACAATCGCCAGCAGCACGCCATTCTTCGGCGCTTCCAGCGGCAGGGTCGCTTTGTCTGTCTCCAGGTCGGCGAGTTCGTCGCCGCGCCGGACCGCATCGCCGACTTGTTTATGCCATTCGACGATTAGCGCTGAATCGATCGACTCGCCCAGATGCGGCAATCTGACTTCGGTGGCCATAGCGCTCTCCTAGTCCGAAAGCGCGCGCAGTACGGCGGCGCGAATATCGCCGACTTGCGGGATGACGTGGCGCTCGGAAGCGGGCGCGAAAGGGATGGGCGTATTGGCGGCGGCGACGCGCTGCACCGGCGCTTCCAGGTCATAGAAGCAATGATCGTTGATGGTCGCCACCAGCTCGGCCGCGACGCCGGCGCGCGACACATCTTCCGAGACGACCACGACGCGGTTGGTCTTTGCGACAGAAGCGGCGATGGTCTCGACATCAAGCGGCGCCAGCGTGCGCGGGTCAACGACCTCGACCGAGACGCCCTCCGTCTCAAGCCCCTCGGCCACCGCCAGCGCCCGGTGCAGCATCAGCAGCGTGGCGATGATGGTCACGTCCTCGCCCTGCCGTTTGACATCGGCGACGCCCAGGGGAATCGCGTAGGGCGCTTCGGGCACATCCATGCCGATGGCTTGAATGGCGCTGTCGGAGAGAGCTTTGCCGCCGCCCGGCGAGGCCGCGCCATAGAGCAGCTTGTGCTCGACGAAGAGCACGGGATTGTCATCGCGGATGGCGCTGATGATCAGGCCCTTGGCATCGTAGGGCGTGGCTGGCACGACGACTTTCATACCCGGCGTGTGCATGAAATAGCCTTCGACGCTCTGAGAATGCTGCGCGCCGCGGCCGGTCGCGCCTTGCGGGCCGCGCAGCACCAGGGGCGTCTTGGCGCGTCCGCCAGACATCAGGTGGATTTTGGCGGCCTGGTTAACCACCTGGTCCATGGCGCAGTAGATGAAGTCGAGATACTGATATTCGACGATGGGCCGCAAGCCGGTCAGCGCGGCGCCGATGCCCAAACCGGTGAAGCCGGCTTCGGAAATGGGCGTGTCCCAAACGCGGTCGGGGCCGAATTCGTCGAGCATATCGTGCGTTACGTGAAATGCGCCGCCGAACTTGCCGACGTCTTCGCCGAGCACGATCACCGATGGATCGGCGCGCATCTCCTGGACCATGCCCTCGCGTACGGCCGCCGCCAAGCCAATTTCTCGCATTACGCGCTCCTAGTTTTCCGCGGTGATATAAGCCAGGTAATCGTCGGCGCCGACATCGGTACAGCTTTCCGCGTAGGCGATGGCGTCTTCGACGGCTTTTTCAGCATCGGCGCGAATCTGATTCAGTTCGATCTCGGCAGCGACGCCTGCTGCAATCATGCCGGCCGCAAAGCGCTCGATGGGGTCGCCCGCTTTCCAGGCCTCGACCTCTTCAGCCGGGCGGTAGCCGGCTGCTTCGAAGCGGGCGTGGCCGCGGATGCGGTAGGTCAGCGCCTCAATCAGCGTCGGACCGTCGCCCTTGCGCGCGCGCTCCACAGCATCGCGGGCAGCGTCGTACACGGCCAGCGCATCGTTGCCGTCCACGCGCAAGCCGGGCATGTTGTACGCGCTGGCGCGGGCGGCAAGGTCGGGCAGCGCGGAGGACTCGGCCACGGTCATGGACAGCGCGTACTGATTGTTCTCGATGATGTAGATGGCCGGCAGGTTCCACAGCGAGGCCATATTCAGCGCTTCGTGGAAGATGCCTTCGTTGACTGCGCCGTCGCCGAAGAAGCTGACGGCGACTTGTCCGCTGCCGCGCACCTTAGCGGACAAGGCGGCGCCGGTGGCGATGGGAATGCCCGCGCCGACGATGGCGAAGGCGCCCAACATGCCTTTGTCGAAATCGGTCAAGTGCATCGAACCGCCCATGCCGCGGCAACTGCCTTCGCGCTTGGCGAACATCTCCGCCATCATGTCGTTCAGCGGCACGTCTTTGGCCACGCAATGCGCGTGGCCGCGGTGGGTGCTGGTGATGGTATCGTCGGCGTTGAGCGCGCTGACGACGCCTACCGCCACCGCTTCCTGGCCGACCGCCTGATGCATGGTGCCGGGCATGGCCGTCGTCAAGAAGAGGTAATAGAGTTGCTCTTCGAATTCGCGCGCCTCGAGCATTTTGCGGAACATGCGCCGCAGCAGCGCCGGGTCGCGCCCGCCGCAGTCCACCGGGCCGCGTAGAATTTCAGTTGCGGTGTTCAATCTGTTTCTCCTTGGTCAGGCATCGCTGTTCAGCTTTTCGAAAGCCACGACCCGCACGGGAAAGGCCTCCGCCCCTTTGATCATGACGGGCAGCACAAAGGCGACGAAGCGCTTGCCCAGCAGCCGGTCGAGATTCTTGAGATATTCAATCAGAGCGATACCTTGTCCCAATAGCAGTTCGTGATTGGGTTGGCCCGGCTGGGGAGCGCCGTCCTCGCCCCGAACTTCATGCCCGGAGGTGTCCACCCCCATCAGCTTGATGCCCACGTCCCGCGCCAGCCAGGCGATACAATCGGTCGTGAACCAGGGACGGTCATGCTGACGCTCGCTGTAATAATAGGCGTCATTGCCCGTGTAGAAGAAGACCATGTCGCCGCGGCGGATTTTGCCGGCCGCGGCCGACTGCAACTCAGCCAGCGTGATCTTGCTGTTGTTGCCGCGCCAGCGCGATATATCGACGACCACGCCCTCGCCCATGAGCTGGGAAAGCGGATATTCCGCGCTGTCCTGCCCGCCCTTGACATGGTGGTAGGGGAATTCGATATGCGTGCCGCAGTGCGTGTTCATCACGATCTCGGAGATGATGTACCAGGCGTCGCCCTCGCGCTTGTACTTCTCGAACTGCGGCCACTCCTCCGTGAAGCGCGTGTCCAGCTCCATGCGATATTCTTCGCGCGCCGGATCCAAACTGTGCGAGAGTTCAATCGCTTTGCTTATGTCGATGGTCAGCAGGCTCATATTGGCGCCTCAGAATTGCGAGTGATCAGCCGTCGTGTTGCCGCGGTTCGATAGCGATGCATTCTAATCCTAGCCAGTCAATTGACATTTGTCAATTGACAGATGTCAGGATTTGCGTTAAAGTGGTCTGGTCAGTAAAGTGCGTTACACTGGTCGTCCCAGCCGTGCAGAGGCGAAAATCGTGGGCGGAAGGAGGGTGAGCATCTGAGATCGATTGCATGCGGCAACACCCAAATCGCGCGTTTTTCAGTTTGAAGAAAGGACTTTCAAATCATGCGCAAGACAATAGCTATTCTGTTAATTCTAGGGTTGCTTGGCTTGCTGGCGTTTTCGGCGGCAGCCCAAGACTCTGTGACCATCGGTTACGGCGCGCCCGAACTGAGCGGCGGCCAGGGCGTGATCATGAGCGGCCTGGTCAACGCGGCGGAAGCCAAGGGCTGGGAGGTCATCGCCTCGAACGCCAACTTCGACGCCGAAGCCCAAGCTAACCAGATCGACAACTTCATTTCGCAGGGCGTGGACGCGATCGTAGTCGTGCCGGTCGACAGCCAAGCCATCTGCTCGTCAGTGCAGCGCGCCTCCGACGCCGGCATCCCCTTCTACACCATCGATCGAGCGCCGCTGGGCTGCGAGATCAATATGACGGTGCAGTCGGACAATTACATGGCGGGCGCGCAGGCGGCCGCAGGTTTGGTGGCGCTGCTGACCGAGCGCTACGGCTCGGCGAGCGGCACGGTGTTGGAGCTGCAGGGCGACCTGGGCCAGAACGTGGCGCAGTTGCGCGGCGGCGGCTTCAACGATTACCTGGCGGATTACCCCGATATCGAGGTTATCAGCCGGCCGACGGAGTGGCGCGCGGAGAACTTCAGCCAGATGACGCTGGACGTCGCTTCGAGCACCGCGCTGGACGCCATCTACATGCACTCGGACTGCGTGGGCACGAAGGTGGTCACGGCGGCGCTGGATCAGATCGGCCAGTTGGCGATGCGCGGCGAAGAGGGTCACATCTTCTTGCTGGGCGTTGACGGCTGCCCGGACGCGCTGGCGTCTATCCGCGCCGGCACATCGGACCAGGCGTCGAGCCAGCCGCTGCCCGACTTCGGCATCATCACTGACTGGATCAACATGGAGCTGCAAGGCATGATGATCGAGACCGGCGATGTCATCCAGGAAGGCGCGCCTTGGTCGCCGGCCAGCATAACCGATTCCGACACCGGCTACATGCTCAACCTGGCCACCACCAGCGTCAATCCGGACAACGTCACCAGCGGCGCTCTCTGGGGCAACCAGGCCGGCGGCGGCGAGGCGCAAGCCGAAGAAGAAGAAATGATGGTTCCGGTCATGGAAGGCGTCACCATCGGTTACGGCGCGCCCGAATTGAGCGGCGGTCAGGGCGTGATCATGAGCGGCCTGGTCAACGCGGCGGAAGCCAAGGGCTGGGAGGTCATCGCCTCGAACGCCAACTTCGACGCCGAAGCCCAAGCTAACCAGATCGACAACTTCATTTCGCAGGGCGTGGACGCGATCGTAGTCGTGCCGGTCGACAGCCAAGCCATCTGCTCGTCAGTGCAGCGCGCCTCCGACGCCGGCATCCCCTTCTACACCATCGATCGAGCGCCGCTGGGCTGCGAGATCAATATGACGGTGCAGTCGGACAATTACATGGCGGGCGCGCAGGCGGCCGCAGGTTTGGTGGCGCTGCTGACCGAGCGCTACGGCTCGGCGAGCGGCACGGTGTTGGAGCTGCAGGGCGACCTGGGCCAGAACGTGGCGCAGTTGCGCGGCGGCGGCTTCAACGATTACCTGGCGGATTACCCCGATATCGAGGTTATCAGCCGGCCGACGGAGTGGCGCGCGGAGAACTTCAGCCAGATGACGCTGGACGTCGCTTCGAGCACCGCGCTGGACGCCATCTACATGCACTCGGACTGCGTGGGCACGAAGGTGGTCACGGCGGCGCTGGATCAGATCGGCCAGTTGGCGATGCGCGGCGAAGAGGGTCACATCTTCTTGCTGGGCGTTGACGGCTGCCCGGACGCGCTGGCGTCTATCCGCGCCGGCACATCGGACCAGGCGTCGAGCCAGCCGCTGCCCGACTTCGGCATCATCACTGACTGGATCAACATGGAGCTGCAAGGCATGATGATCGAGACCGGCGATGTCATCCAGGAAGGCGCGCCTTGGTCGCCGGCCAGCATAACCGATTCCGACACCGGCTACATGCTCAACCTGGCCACCACCAGCGTCAATCCGGACAACGTCATCAGCGACGCGCTTTGGGGCAACCAGGCCGAATAAGGGCTGGCTTGCATCGAATTTGAAGCGGGGCGAGAGCGGCTATGGCAGTCGCTCCTGCACCGCGAGAATGTGTAGGGGCGGCCAACTTGGTCGCCCGCTGCAGCGTGAGGAGACCTTAGCGGGCGACTTGATGAGTTGCCCCTACAATTCTCCATGTTCGCATTGTCGAGGCTGCGCGCAAGACACCAGGCGCGAATATTTGTTGCGGCAAGCCTGAAGGTTTATCATTAGGCAGCGGAAAAAATACTCATGGCGAACTCATGAGAGAAATCTACTTATTTGCGCATTACAGGCATCTAGATCTCCACCGGGCGGGATCGCGCTGATGAAACGGGCTGAGCCAAATCGCCTGGCTGCGCTGATGGTCGACAACCTGATTTGGCTGTTTGTGCTGGCCGCCTTCATCGCCTTCTCACTGCTCTCCGATCGCTTTTTGTCCCCCTACAACCTGGGCAATATCTTGCTGCGCTCGGCCGCCTTTGGCATGCTGGTCCTGAGCCAGGCCTATACCTTCATCACCGGCAACTTCGACCTGTCGGTCGAATCGACCCTGGGCTTGACCGCCATGTTCGCCGCGCTGATGCTGGTGACGACCGAGGCCGGCGGTCTGGGCTGGCAGCTGCACCCGCTGCTGGTAATCCTGCTGATGCTGGTCCTGGGCGGCTTGATCGGCTTGTTCAATGGCGTGCTGATCACCAAGGTCGGCGTGAACAACTTGCTGGTGACGATTGCCATGCTCTTTGTGCTGCGCGGCGCCACTTACGGCATTTCGCCCGGCACCAGCATCTCGTTTTTCCCCAAGGAATTCACCTGGCTCGGCGGCGGCACGCTGACGCGCATCGTCACCGACAATGGCAACTTTGTGCTCTCGGTGGCTGGCATCTTTGTGATCCTGGCCTTTCTGGTCGGGCATATCCACACGCGCTACACGCAATTCGGCCGCAATATGTACGCCGTCGGCGCGGATGCCGACGCCGCGCGCGCGGCCGGCATCAATGTCGATCGCGTGGTCATCATCGTTTACATCATCGCCGGCGTCTGCGCGGCCTTCGCGGGTCTGCTGCAAGCGGGTCGCTTGAACGCCGCCACGCCGACCTTGGGCGCCAATCTGATCTTCGCTGTGCACGGCGCGGCTATCATCGGCGGCATGAGCATCTATGGCGGGCGCGGCAATATCATCGGCGCGTTTGGCGGCGTGCTGCTTTGGTCGATCCTCGACACCGGCTTGAATATCATGGGGGTCTCACCCTTCTGGATCGATGTCAGCCGCGGCTTGCTGCTGCTTTTCGCCGTATTGCTGGACGCGCTGCGCGTGCGTTACCAGCACAATGTGCAGTTGCGTCTGGCGCTGGCGGATACGTCGGTGGGCCTGAAAGACAAGGGACACAGCGATGGCTGAAGCGCGCAAGACGCGTGAGAGCGACGCCGTCCTGCTCGATATGCGCGGGATCAGCAAAGCCTACCCGGGCGTGCAAGCGCTGGAAGAGGCTGACTTTGCTGTGCGCCGCGGCGAAATCCACGGGCTGGTCGGCAAAAACGGCGCCGGCAAGTCGACGCTGATGGGCGTACTGATGGGCATCCGCGACGCCGACAGCGGCAGCGTCGTCATGGACGGGCAAGAATTGGTGGACGCCAGCCCGCAGACCATGCTCGACGCCGGCATTTCGTACGTGCCGCAGCATATAAACCTGCTGAATACGCTGACCGTTGCCGAGAATATTCTGGTGGGCGCCTTGCCCAAGAATCGCTTTGGCCTGGTGGATTGGAAGACGACTTACGCGGACTCGCAAGAGCGGCTGTCGCGTCTGGGGCTGAGGCTGGATGTGCGGCAACTGGTCGAAGGGCTCAGCGTGGCCGAGCGCACCATGCTGGCCATCGCAAAGGCATTGTTCAACAACGCGCGTCTCATCATCCTCGACGAACCGACCGCCGCCCTGTCCCGCGTCGATATTGACTTGCTCTTCGGCTTCGTGCGCGCGCAGCAAGAACAGGGCGTGGCTTTCATTTATATTTCGCATCACCTGGAAGAAGTCTTCGAGATTTGCGACCGCGTCACCGTCATGCGCGATGGGCGCATCGTGGGCACGCGCGAGATTGAAGACATTGACGTGCCCGTCCTGATTCACATGATGGTGGGCGGCGGCGTCAAAGAGTACGAACGCGAAAGCACTGCCGGCGCGCAGGTCGCGTTTGAGGTGCGGGACCTGTCGCGGCGCGGCGCTTACGAAGACGTCAGTTTCGCCTTGCGGCAAGGCGAAGTGGTCGGCGTTTCCGGTTTGCAGGGCAGCGGCGTCGACGAATTGGCGCAGGGGCTCTTCGGCCTGGAACGCATGGGCGCGGGCGAGGCTTTTGTGGATGGCGCGGCCTACCGCCCGGACAGTCCTCGAGCCGCCTTTGAAGCCGGCGTGGCCTATCTGCCGCAAGATCGCCATCGCTACGGCCTGGCGCCGCTGCGCAGCGTGCGCGAAAACGTCACCTATTCCGTGCTCGATCGGCTGGTGGGGCGGCTCGGCGTCTTGATGCGCAAAGACGAACAAGCGCTAACTGAAGAATACATCGCCAAATTGGGCATCGTCACGCCCGGCCCCGAACAGCAGACACTGCTGCTCAGCGGCGGCAACCAGCAGAAAGTGGTCTTCGCCAAATTGGCCGCGACCAAGCCCAAAGTGCTGATTTTGCACGAGCCGACACAGGGCGTCGATGTTCAGGCCAAGGTCGATATCTTCAATATCATCAACGACCTCAGCGCGCAGGGCGTGGCCATCATGATTATCTCCAGCGAAGTGCGCGAGCTGATCGGGCTCTGCGATCGTATCCTCGTGATGTATGCGGGTCGCGTCACGCATGAGTTTTCGCGCGCCGCCGCGGACATGAAACCGGAAGACATCTTGCTGGCCATCGAAGGGGGAGCGGTCGATGCGGATGCCTGAGCGCCACGACCTGCTTGAATTTCTGTCGCGGCATTTTATCTGGGTCGTGCTGGCGTTCACGGTCGTCATCTTTGGCCTGACTATCAACGGCTACCTTGGCTTGGCCAATATCGCCAACATCCTGATTACGGGCAGCGTGCTAGGCGTCATGGTCATCGGGCAGGCGCTGTGTCTGATGGCGCGCAAGCTCGATCTGTCGGCCGAGGGCACGGTATCGCTGGTGGCGGTAGTGGCGGCCTGGCTGATGCTGCCCTACCGCGAGACGGATCTGGCGCAGGCCGGCGGCCTGGGCGTCGAGCTGGACCCGCTGATCGTCATCCCCTTTATTCTGCTGTTGGGCGCGTTCATCGGTTTCCTCAACGGCTTTATGATCATGAAGCTGAATATGAACTTCTTCATCGTGACGCTGGCGATGCAGTTGGTCTTGCGCGGCCTGGCGCTGGCGATTAGCGAGGGCGCCATTATGCCCGGTACGCCGGCCGCATTTAACTGGCTTGGTGGCGGGCGCGTGGCCGGCATACCGGTTTCGGTTATCGCGACCATCGGCTTGTACCTGGTATTCGGTTTTGTCATGAGCCGCATGCAATTCGGGCGCAAGGTTTACGCGGTGGGCGCCAACGAAGACGCGGCGCGCGCCTCCGGCTTTAGCCCGGCGCGCACGGTGATCCTGGTGTACACGGTCAGCGGATTTCTGGCGGCGCTGGCGGGCTGGATGCTGCTGGGGCGGCTGGAGACGTCGGTGCCCAATCTGGGCATCGGGCTGACGCTGAATGTCGTGGCCGCGGCGGTCATCGGCGGCGTCAGCTTGAAGGGCGGCGAGGGCTCGATCATCGGCGCTTTTGCCGGCGTGCTCTTCCTGGCCATGGTCAATAACGCGCTGAACCTGATGAACGTGGATCCGCTCTGGGTCAACGCCGTGCGCGGCCTGATTATTCTGGTGGCGCTGATCATTGACGCGCAGAAGTCGCGTTACCGCGGCCGCGCTGCCCCGCAAGCATCCGCCGATGCTCAGAAAGCGGCGGCTTCCTGACGCCTTCGCGCAGCCATATTGCATCACCCGTTTCATTTCGTCAGATGTCGATATGATGGTTTCGGACTTCGACTCTCGCAAAGGCTGGCGCTTCGGCGGATACTTGCATGGAAGAATCGTGCAATCTAATGATTGCTCTGGAAGCAAGCGACGCAGCGAGGTAGCGCTATGAGTTTGAGTATAGGTATCGTCGGTTTGCCCAATGTCGGCAAGAGCACCTTGTTCAACGCCTTAACGCGCGAACAGAACGCCATAGCCGCCAACTACCCCTTCAGCACCATCGAGGCCAACCACGCGGTCGTGCCGCTGCCCGATGACAGGTTGACGCGCCTGCAGGGCTGGGTCGGCGTTCCTGAGGCGATCCAGACCCGCGTCGATTTCGTCGATGTCGCCGGTTTGGTCAAGGGCGCGCATAAAGGCGAGGGCTTGGGCAATCAATTTCTGGGCCGCATCCGCCATGTTGACGCCATCGCCCACGTGGCGCGCTGCTTTGACGACGAGAATGTCGTACATGTCAACGCCAGGCCACAGCCTGCCGATGACATCGCCGTGATCAATACCGAGCTGGCTCTGGCCGACTTGCAGCAACTGGAGCGCCGGCTGGAAAAGCTGGAACGCGAAGTCAAAGGCGACAGCAAATTGCGGCCGCAGTTGGCAATGGCGCGGCAGGTCGAGTCTTTCCTGGCGGAAGGCGAGCCACTGCGCAACTTTCCCGAGCGCGACCAGCCAGCCTTCGTCGCGCTTGATTTCGAGCTGCGCTTTCTGACCGCCAAGCCGATCATCTATGTGGCCAATGTCGGCGAAGCGAGCTTGAATGCCGGCAACGCCTACCTGGAATCCGTCCGCGAGATCGCCGCGAAAGCGGGCGAGCAGCAGATCACGGTATGCGCCGAACTGGAACAGGAGATCGCCGGCCTCGGTGATGAGGAACGTCAAGAGTATCTTGGGGCCTATGGCTTGGGCGAGAGCAGCCTCGAGTTGTTGATCCGCGAATGCTACCGTCTGCTGGGGCTGATTAGCTATTTCACGTTCAACGAGAAGGAGGCGCGAGCCTGGACGATCCGCCGTGGCTGGACCGCGCCACAGGCGGCCGGCGTGGTGCATAGCGATATGGAGCGGGGCTTCATCCGCGCGGAGGTCATCCCCTTCGCTGTATTTGAGCAGCATCAAGACCGCAACGCCATCAAGGCGGCCGGGCTGCTGCAAGTCGAGGGCCGCGACTATATCGTGCAGGATGGCGATGTGATTCTGTTTCGCTTCAATGTCTGAGCGCTTCCTAGAAGGTCAGGAATAGCTTGCCACATAGTTCACCGAGTAAATGAAGCGGACACAGAGTAAAGCCATTCGAAAGTCTTTGGCGGGCGCGGGCGAGCCACCGGCTCGCCCCTACAAACATTCGACGATTTTGTGGATTACGTTGACCTTTGGGCGTTTCAGCGAAACGCCCCTACAATGTCCGATTTATATGAACCCGCCCCTATTCCAGCGCCCCCCATTTGCAAATGCTCAGCGGCAGAACGCGGCGATGAGGTCGGTGTAGATCGCGCGGCACTGCTCGACTGAGGCCAGATCGACCCATTCCTCGCGGGCATGCGCGCCCGCTCCGGCCGGGCCCAGCACGACCGTCGGCACGCCCTTTTCCCCGAATAGCGCCGAGTCCATCCACCAGGCGCTGCCGACCAGTGGCACGGACGCGCCCAGCCGCGTTTCCGCCGTGCGCTTGAGTAGCTGTGTCAGCGGGTGGTCGGCGGCTATGCTGTAGGCGCCGCGGGCGAATGTCGCGCATACCTGCGCCTTGAAGTCGGGGTCGGCCGCGGCGATCTCGTCGAGGATCGCTTGCGCTTCGGCGGCGACGCTCGCGGCAGTATCGCCGGGTAGGGTGCGGCGTTCGACCAGCAGCTTGCAATGGGCCGGGTACATGGAGATCTCTTCGCCGCCGCTGATGGTTGAGGCGTGCAGCGAGCCGCTGCCCAGCAGGTCATGGGAAGGCGCGGCTCGCATCTGGCGATCGTGCGCGTCCAGCGCGACCAGCACTGCCCCCATCTTGGCGATGGCGTCGACGCCCAGATTGGGCAGCGAACCGTGCGCCGCCACGCCAAAGGTCTCGAATTCCAGCCAGACGAAGCCGCGATGGGCGATGCTGATCTCGAGGCCGGTGGGCTCGGCGATGAGCACGGCGTCGGCTGCCCAGCGCTCCCACTCCGCCAGCAGCGCCTCCGTGCCGATGCTGCCGTACTCTTCATCGACGACCGCGCTGAGCATGACATCGCCGGCCAGGTTCAGCTCGCGCGCCGCCTTGAGCGCCAGCATGCAGGCGGCCAGTCCGCTCTTCATGTCGAAGGCGCCGCGACCATAGACGCGGCCGTCGCGTACGGCCGGCGTGAAGGGCCCGTCCATGCCCTCGACGCCGACCGTGTCGGTATGCGCGTTCAGCATCAGCGAGCGGCCGCCGCCGCGTCCTCGCGCTATCATGACGACATTGGGGCGGCCTGCGCCGGCTTCCTGGACGTGGGTCTCGAGATTGTTGGCGCGGCCCCAAGCGGCGATGTAGTCGGCCATGCGCGCTTCGCCCGCGCCGCCGGGCACGAGGTCGGGATTGACCGAGTCGATGGCGACCAGGTCAGTGAGCAGGTTGAGGAGTTCGGTCATGGCGCGGGTTCTTTTGACTTGGCGAATTTGGCAAGGATTATTTTACCACCGAGGACACCCAGGACACCGAGCTTTCAACATCGCCCGCTGAAGCGAGCGTGGAGGAAATCACTTACCGCGAATCTGCCCTTTGACGTCGAGCAAGCCGAGCAGGAATGCGCGCGGATCATCAGGCCGGGGCAAGGGCAGCTGTCGCAGCGGCTGGATGAAGCCGACCGGCAGCGCGCCTTCGCTGATGATGCGGTTGATCAGCTTGCCGACCTCGTTGTACTGCATGATGATGGCGTTGAGATAATGGTCATTGGCGGTGACTTTCCACAGTTCGACCGCGGCGAGCAGCGCCTCAAGGTTGTGTACCAGCATGCCGATTTTGTAGCGGTATTCCGGTTCATTGCCGGCGCCGCGCTCTTGAATGGCGTCCATGATGCCCGCGCTTGATTTGACCAGCAGGCCCGCGTCCAGCGCGACCGGCAGGCCGCAGCGTGTGATGTAATCGGCATAATCGAAGAAGGGCGGGCGCCGCGTTTCGCGGCTGTTCTTGAGGATCTGCTTGCCTTCCAGGGGCACGTAGGCGTTGCGGCTGAGGATGCCGGTGCGCTCGTCGATATCGCCCTGCGCGGTCGCGTCCAGGTAACGCTGCATGTGCTTGTAGGTCAGCAGCGTATTCAGGGTGTAATGGCCGTCAAATACGGGAAAGACAAAGGAATCGATGGCGTTGCCGCCGATATTGGATTCTTTGAGGAAGCCCTTGGAACCGGTGACGAGCAGGTTCTGCGACAAGATCTCATTGCATTTCAGCAGCAGCCAGGATTTGAGCATGATGCCGTGGAATTGCAGGAAGGGCGTGTCGCTGAACGCCAGGGCGCGGAAAAAGGTGAAGTTGATCAGCGCCGCTTGCAGCGTCAGGTTGTAGAGCTGGCGAAAGACATTGCTGAACTGAATCGGATTGCTGCCGAAGATATTCTTGCGCGACAGGTGCTCGATAGCGGCGGGCAGCGAGTCGTCCACCATTTTGACGCCCATGTACGAGCAGTGGTATTTCGATGGCAGCGCCATCCGCTGCAAGATTTCCAGGCCGCGCCCCACCTGGCCGATCAGCGTGCCTGGCCCGTCGATGTCGAATTTGGTAAGCACCATGCTGCGCAGCACGTGCGTGTCCAGCCGCTGCCAGTTTTTGGTGCTGCTGTGGGGCACGGCGAAGATCGACAGCGAGCGGGGACCGTTGGCGTCGGGATCGACTTTGGCGATGACCGAGTGGTAATCGGCGTGGTAGGAATTGTTGATGAGCCACTTCTGCCCGCTGATGTGGTAACGCTTGCCGGCGGGGTCGTCGGGGTCGGGGGTGGCGCGCGTGCGGACGCTGAGCAGGTCGGTGCCGGTATGTTCTTCGGTCCAGCTGAGGGTGAAGATTTTGCCTTTGAGCTGCGCGGCCAGTTCGTCTTCTTCGGCGGCGACCAGCATCATGTAGGCGAGTCCGCTGGCGGCGCAAGCGGTCATGTAGCTGGGGTTGTTGTTGAAGAGGCGCGTGGCTTCGAGCATGGAGCCCATCAAGTTGAAGGTGGGGTAGACGTGGTCGAGCACGCGGCTCATGCCGTCGCGCAGGCGCTGGTAGTCGAGGATGTCGCCGAATTGCGGGTCTTTGATGGTGTCCATTGCTGCTCGGGCTGTTTTTCGGGCGTCGTAGAAACTAAAGAAATACTCTCTTTTGGCGGAGACTGCGCACGTTTAATTTAACCACAGAGAACACAGAGAGCACAGAGATTTTTTGTTGAGCTGGCGTAGCTTTCATGATGTCGTCATTTGTCACTCGCGTGGAGCCATGAAGCCCGCATTAACATTCGTCGTTGTAGCCTACGACTAGTACATGGATCGTGGCGTACGCTCACATGTGAATCCGTCACTCTGGTTTTCTCTGTGCCCTCTGTGCCTCTGTGGTGAATTCCCCTACTTCGCTGCGACCGCCTCGCGCGGGGAGGCGAATTGCTGAGCGAGTTGGTAGAGGCGCAGCAGGAAGGCGCGCGGCCTTTCCGCCATACGCAGCGGCCGCTGCCGCATCAGCTTGAGGAAAGGCGTTTTGAGCGCGCTTTCGCTGATGACCTGATTGAACTGATTGACGAAGGCGTTGTGCTGCATCACGACCGCGTTGAGAAACTCCGGCTCGTCGGCTGTTTTCCACATTTCGCAAGCCGCTAGCAGCGCCTCCATCCAGTGCAGCAGCGTGCCGAGTTTGTAGCGGTGTTCCGGGTCTTGCGTCAGGCCGCGCTCGTTGAGCTCGTCGGCCAGGGCTTGCATGGCAGCGACCAAGCCGCGCGCGTCCAGGTCGATGGGCAAGCCAAGATCTTCGATGTAACCGGCATAATCGAAGAAATCGGGATTGCGCAACTGGCGCGAGTTGGCGCGGATGGGGTCGCCCGAACGCGATGCGGTAATGCCATGCTGCAGGGTCGCCATGCGCTCGGCGACGTTGGCGCGGCGCTGCGCCCCGAGGTAGCGCTTGACGTGCTTGGCGGTCATCAGCGTGTTGATGGTGTAATGGCCGTCGAATACCGGCAGCACAAAGGAATCGATGGCGTTGCGCCCGATGACTGATTCCGCCAGGAAGCCCTTCGAGCCGACCACCAGCAAGTTCTGGCCCAGCAGCTCATTGGCGCGCAGCAGCAGCCAGGACTTGAGCATGACGCCGTGAAATTGCAGAAAGTTGCCGGCGCTGAAGGCCAGGGCGCGATAATAGATGAAGTTCAGCACCGCCGCTTGCAGGACCAGGTTATACATCTGGCGCAAGACATTGCTGAAATTGATTGGGTTCTCGCCAAAGATGCGTTTCTTGGACAGGTGGTCGATGCTGGCGGGTATGGCTTCGTTGAGCAACTTGATGCCGACATAGGCGCACTGATATTTGCTGGGCATGGCCATGCGCTGGAGGATTTGCAGGCCGTGTCCGACTTTGCCCAGCAGGCGCCCGGGCCCGTCGATATCGAAGGAGGTCAGCACCATGCGGCGCAGCACGTGGGTCTCCAGGCGCCGCCAATTCTTGCAGCTGCTCTGCGGCGCCAGGAAAATCGAAAGCGAGCGCGGCCCGCTGGATTCGGCGTCAACCTTGGCGACGATGGTGTGATAATCGGCGTGATAGGAATTGTTGATCAGCCACTTGCGGCCCGTGAGGTGATAGTCGACGCAAGCCGGGTCATCGTTCAGCGGCGTGGCGACGGTCGTCGCGCTTAGCAGGTCGGAGCCGATTTCTTCTTCGGTCCAGCCGAGCGTGAAGAGGCTGTCTTTCAGCTCCTCGGCGATATCGTCTTCGCCGGCGGCGATGATGGTCATCCACGCCAACATGCTGGCGCCGGCGGCGATCATGGCGCTGGGGTCATCGCCGTAGAGCTCGGTACCGACTTGCAGCGATTTGTGCATGTTGAAGTCGGGCAGCAGGGCATCATAGAGATGGCGGATCGACAGCCGCAGTTGGTCGAAGTCGACGATTTCGCCGAAATGAGGGTCTTTCACATGCATAGAGGCGTTCCCGCGGACAGTGTATTTCCCGGACGCAAGTCCTTTGACGAGCACGATACAGGTCTTTTAACCACAGAGATCACAGAGAGCACAGAGATTTCTTGTTTGAGTTGTGACGAATTCCCGTTAACGAACTGAACCGCTCTGGCGTTCTCACATGGCGGCTGCGCATTACAAGCGCGCTAGTATACGCCCGATAGCGGAACAACTCAATATGCGGCTCGCAACGAGCCTATGCGCGATTTTTCACAAACTGCTAAGCAATACAACACGGCTGCGCGCTGAAAGCTACGGCGGGCGATTCAGGCGCGGCGCACTTCGGCCACGATCTCGCGCAGTTGCCGGTCGAAGTTGGGGTCGGCCGCTTTGAATTCCTGCCCGCTGATGACCAGGGGCGCGCCGAAGACGACGATCTCCGCGCCCAGGGCGAGGGTCTCAATCGCTTGCGGCACGCTGAGGCCGCCGACGGCTTGCACCGGGATATCGACCGCGGCCAGCACATCTTCGAGATCGTCGAGCGGGCTGAGCCCGGGGATCATATTGCGCTCGTCGAAGCCGGTGTGCACGATGATGTAGTCGACGCCCATGTCCTGCGCCTGGCGCGCGCGGCCGGGCTTGTCGGGGCAGAGCATGACATCGCACATGACTTGCTTGCCGTAGCGCTGCGCCATTTTGACCTGCTCAATGATGCTGGCGTCGTGCGCCTGGCCCATAACGACGACCATGTCGCCGCCGGCTTTGAACATCATCTCGGCTTCCAGCCCGGCGCCGTCCATGGTCTTGAGGTCGACCACGATGGGCGCGTCGGGGAATTCGGCGCGGAAGGCGCGCACGGCGTGCAGGCCCTCGGCGAGCAGGAGGGGCGTGCCAACCTCGAGCCAGTCGACGCCGGCTTTGACCGAGGCGCGGGCGAGGTCGAGGGCTTCGTCGAGGTCGATGACGTCGATTGAGATTTGGATTTTGGCGTTCATCAGACCCCCATCCCCCGGTCGCTTATACAAATCTCCGAGCCCACGAGACAAGGGGCAAAGGGGGTTGGCGGGGGAGGGTTGTAAAAAAAAAGGGGGGGGGGGGGGGGGGGGGGGGGGGGGGGGG
>VXLV01000147.1 GCA_009841405.1 Chloroflexota bacterium
CGCGCCCCAGAGCGTATCGGGGCGGGTGGTGTAGATCTCAATGGGATGGCCGCCGACTTCGGTCAGGGACGAGCCACCGGCTCGCCCGTACGCGCTTTCAGAATTTGAGGAAGCATCGCCGCCACCGGCGCCTTCAGCGGTTCGGAAGGTCGCGCGCGCGCCTTCGCTGCGGCCAATCCAGTTGGTCTGCATGACCTTGATCGGCTCGGGCCAATCCATGCCCTCAAAATCCAGCAGCTCATCGGCGTATTTGGTGATGGCGAAGAACCACTGCTCCATCATTTTCTGGACCACAGGTTGGCCGGTGCGCTCGTCTTTGCCGTCGATGACCTGCTCATTGGCCAGCACGGTTTGCAGCGACTCCGACCAATTGACCAGGGCGGAGCCGCGATAGGCGATGCCGTGCTCGTAGAAGCGCTTGAAGAACCATTCCGACCACTTGTAGTACTCAGGCGTGCAAGAGATGGCCTCGCGCTCCCAATCGAACATGGCGCCCATACTGCGCAGCTGCTCGCGCATGCGCTCGATATTGGCGTAGGTCCACTTCCAGGGATGGATATTGCGCGAGATCGCCGCTTGCTCCGCGGGCAAGCCGAAGGCGTCGAAGCCCATCGGGAAGAGGACATTGTAGCCGCGCATGCGCATCCAGCGGGCGCGCGCGTCGGATGGCGTCATGGCGAACCAGTGCCCGATATGCAGATCGCCCGAGGGATAGGGCAGCATAGTCAGGGCATAGTGTTTGGGCTTGTCCCAATCCACCTTGGAGCGGTAGAGCTCGGTCGCCACCCACTTGCGCTGCCATTTCACTTCTATCGCGTGGGGTTGATAAATCTTAGACATGTGTCTTCTCGTATCCTCCAACTTGCTCGTGAGTCATCGATAGGGGCGAGACTTGTCTCGCCCGCCTGCGGCGAGCTATTGTCATTTGCCTGAATTGTCAATTTCGAAGAGGGTTGTTGACGAGGAGGAGTATAAACCAAACGGACCTTAGGTCCTACATAAGGAAAGAGCGGGTCACCCCGAAGCCCGAAGTCGTCTTTGCTTTCATGTCACGCTTGCTTTCGTCTAATATGGCGCGGAACATAGCACAATGTGTCGTGTCTGTAAACGGTGGATAAGGACGAGATAAGTCTCGCCCCTGCAAGGCTTGTCCGCTACTATCTGATATGCGTTTCTCCTTTAGATTACCCCCCTCGGTCCCCCCATTAAAATGGGGGGATGACCGCTGCGTCGGCGGGATTGGGACATTTGCGAAAGCAGTCAGGAGACAGCATTATCCAGATCTCTCGAAGTCATACATGCCTCGCGCCAAGTTGACTCCCCTTCCCTGATTTATCGGGGAAGGGGCCGGGGGATGGGGTAGAACAAGCGCGCTACCTTAACCCGGTTCTGGACAAGTCCTACGCTGTCAATGCTGGGCGCGGCCGCAAGCGACGCGCCTAGCCGCCCCAGGTCTGGCGCAGGACGCGCACCCAGTTCTGGTGTGTCAGCTTGTGCAGCAGCGCGTCGTTGTAGCCGGCGTCTTGCAGCGCGGCGATCAGGTTGGGCAGCTTTGACACATCGCCGACCGCATCGGGCACGCGCGCGCCATCGTAATCCGAGCCCAGGCCGACGCGCGTCTCGCCCAGCCGCTCAACCAGGTAGTCCAAGTGGCGCACCATAATTTCAAGCGGGCGATCGCTGTCCCAGGCGCCGTCTTCGTTGAGGAAGCCGGTGGCGAAGTTAAGGCCGACCATGCCGTCCGATGCCTTGACGGCGTCCAACTGTTTGTCGGTGAGGTTGCGCGAGATCGGGCAAATCGCATGCACATTCGAGTGCGTGGCGACCAACGGCGAGTCGCTCAGCGCGGCGACATCCCAGAAGCCGGCCTCGTTCATGTGCGAGAGGTCAATCATGATGCCGAGTTCATTGCAGCGCTTGACCAGGCGTTTGCCAGCGTCGGTCAGCCCGGGGCCGATATCGGGCGTTGAGGGAAAAGCGATCGGCACGCCGTGCGCGAAGATGGTGGGCCGGCTCCAGACGATGCCCAGCGAGCGCAAGCCCGACTTGTAGTAGACTTCGAGCGCGTCCAGATCTTCGTCGATCGCTTCGGCGCCTTCGAAGTGCAAGATGGCGGCCAGGACCTCATTGTCGATGCAGTTCTGCAATTCCGCGGCTGTGCGCACCACTTTGACTTGCCCGCCCGAAAGCGCCTCCAGCCGAAACAAATCAGCAGTCAAGCGATTGGCGGCCCGCTGCGAAAATCCGAAATCGACCGCGGGCGATGTATAGGGTTTGGACAGGTCGGGCATGTGGTCGGGGTCAATCAGCTCTGCGTTGGGCACAAAGACGGCGAAGAAGCCGCCCGCGAAACCGCCTTGGCGCGCCCGAACGAGGTCGATATGCCCGCCGTCCATTTCCTCCAGAAAGTCGCTCAACTCCAAATCGTCGTTGTTGTAAAAGCGCAGCAAAGTATCGTTGTGCCCATCAAATATGGAAAACTCCGCCATCCGCTTGCTCCTAACGCTGATAACTTCGCTTGACTGACTATGCCGCCGGCTTGACGCGCTGTGGCGAGCGGCAGTTGCGGAGGGCGCAACCACGCGCGGGGAACTCGCGGCTAGTGATGCGAGCTTGCCACCCGGAACGCGCTCATTTGCAAATCATGTGAATCGTCCAGTCCGCAACATCCGGCAAGTCCACGACAGTCCGGAATGTTTGTTCGAAGCTGTAGAAATCCCAATTGACGCGATACTTGCCTGGTTGTTCGTCGCCGCCGGGCCCCCCTCCCTGATAGGTGATCCAACTGTCGCCGTCGGGTCCGCCATAATCATGGAGTGACCAGAAGTTGTCCCAGGCTTGCGCCTCGCTATCAAAATACTCCAGCCCCGCCCTGCCTGAATAAGGCGGTGGCGCCTGGATCTGGAGCCGAATCGTCATCTCTCCCCATGCGGGCGGCCTTGACGTGGGATAGACCATACAAGAAGCAATGCGCAATTCTTTATGATACGAGAGCGCGGGCAGATGTCCCGTCGTGACGAATACAGCCAGGGTATAGCCAGCGAGCAAGATCAGCGCGGCCAAGCCAACTGCTGCCACACCCAACAGCAGCGCGCCTCGCCGGCCAGACAATCGCCTGCCGCCGTCGATCTTGCGCTTTGCGTCTGTGCGCATAAGATTTCTCCGCCACATCAGCGACCGGCGATACGCTTGCTGACCGCGCCCAGCAACAAGTTACTGCTTGCGTTCGTGGTTTGCCCTTTGCTTGCCAACCGGAACCGGCACGCGCGCCGGCTTGCGCGGCTGGCGCGCCTTGGGGTCGAGGAAGTCGTCGAGTTCCTTCAGTATACGGCGCCCAACTTCGAGCATCTCTTCCCAAACGCTGCGCCTGTGTTTCGCCATAGCCGGGACTTTCAGTATAGATTGGGCAGCCGTCTCAAGCCGGGGGCGCCGGGAACAAGCCCAGCAGCATCGACGCGATGGCCAGCGCGATGCCGATATTCAGCGCGATAAGTAAGCGCAATGTGCCGCGCAGTTCCGCGATATCGGCTTTGGTAGCCATGTGTGACAGCGCTTCATCGACGCGCCCTTCCAGGCGGGCGATGCGCCCTTCTGATTGGACTGCTGCTTCCATGGTTGCCGGCCTCCGCGCATTTGATCAAGAGAGTGGACCTGAGGGGACTCGAACCCCTGACTTCCACAATGCCATTGTGGCGCTCTCCCAACTGAGCTACAGGCCC
>VXLV01000160.1 GCA_009841405.1 Chloroflexota bacterium
GCTCCCCTCCCTGACTCGTCGGGGAGGGGCCGGGGGTGGGGTAAGCTGCCCGCAATGTCAACAGGGACGAGCCTTGGCTCGCCCGTCAAACAAGCAGGGAGATTCAGGAGAAATACAATGACAGACGAGAAGCAAGTCAGCAGCACATTCACCAGCATGGCGGCCGAAGCCAGCGACGCCGAGGCGCCCGAAATCGGCATCGGCATGGTGGGCTACGCCTTCATGGGCAAGGCGCATACCAATGCCCTCAAGAAGATCCCCTACATGATGTATCCGCCCGTGGCGATCCCGCGCCTGGTCGGCATCGCCGGGCGCAGCCAGGCCGCTGTCACCGCCGCCGCCCAGCGTTACGGCTACGAAAACGCCTACACTGACTGGCGCGATATGCTGGCCAATGACGCCGTGGATGTGCTGGATAATGGCGGGCCCAACGACGCGCACGCCGAACCCTGCATCGCCGCGGCGAAAGCCGGCAAACACGTCTTCTGCGAGAAGCCGCTGGCGCGCAACGCCGAAGAATCCAAGGCAATGCTGGACGCGGTTGAGAGCGCCGGCGTCAAGCACATGGTCGCTTTCAACTATCGCTTTGTGCCGGCCGTGCAGCAGGCGCGCAAGCTGATCGAAAGCGGCAAGCTGGGGCAGATTTATCACTGGCGCGCCGTCTATTTGCAGGAGTGGGGCATGGACCGCGATATGGAGACGACCTGGCGCTTCCAGAAGGGGCCGGCGGGCAGCGGCGCCCTGGGCGATCTCGGCGCGCATATCATTGACCTGGCGCGTTTCCTGGTCGGCGAGCCCAAGGCGGTGTCCGGTCTGGCGCAAACCTGGATCACCGAGCGGCCCGACGGCTCTGGCGGCATGGTCAAGTCCGATGTCGATGACGGCTTCGTCGCCCTGCTAGACTTTGAAGGCGGAACGCTGGGCACGGTCGAAGCGACGCGCTTCGCGCAGGGCCGCAAGAACTTCAACTCCTTCGAGATCAATGCCGAGAACGGATCAATCCACTTCAACCTGGAGCGCATGAACGAGCTGAATGTATTCTGGAAGGGCGAAAGCCCCGATACGACGCAGGGTTTCCACAATGTGCTGGTGACCGAGGCGCACCATCCCTATTGGGAGAACTGGTGGCCGCACGGGCATATCATCGGCTGGGAGCACAGCTTCGTGCATGAGTTCCACCATTTCTTCGACGCCATCGTCAACGACAACGACGTTGCGCCCTACGGCGCGACTTTTGTGGACGGCTATCGCAACGCGGTGATCTGTGACGCGATTCTGGAATCGGCCACGTCGCGCCGGCATGTTGATATTCGCTACTAGCGACCGCCCGTCTGCATCTCCATACCCGTCGGAATCTGTAGGGGCGAGCCTCGGCTCGCCCTCACGCGTTTGCACTTAGCGCTCGCTGCCAACGACGTTCAGTGTTTCGCCGTCGGTGTATAGATGGATCGTTCCCATCTCATCGGTTCGAAACAGGGGCAGGCCGTCAAACAGGGCGAGCGTATCCGGGTCGGGGTCGCCGCGGCGATTGGCAATATCGCTCTGCAGCAGGGCGACGTGCGGCTGAACCATGCGCAGAAACTCAGCGTTCAGCGCGCGCGCGGCGCCATGCTGCGGAATCTGCATCACAGCGGCGACCGGCGAAACGCCACTGGCCAGTATGGCTCGCTGGCCCGCGGCGCTGAGGTCCGAGGTCAGCAAGAACGACACATCTCCGTAGCTGACGCGCAGCGCGAGCGTTTGATCGTTTAATCTGTCGGTGATTTTGGGCTTGGTCTGCGGGTGCAGGACTTCCATGATGACGCCGTCGCCGAATTCCAGTTGATAGCCAGCGCGCGCCTCCACCAGCGGCGTATTGCTGCGCGCCAGCTGCGCCATGATCCTTTCGAAAATGTCGCCGTCATTTTCCTGGCCATGATAGAGCGCCGCCCCAACAGCGTAGCGGTCCAGTACGCTCTCGAGCGCGGCTATATCCCATTCGTCCGGGTGCGTGATGACGAGGACTTCCAGTTCGCGGTCGTAATAGGGCAGGCGATCGCCAATGGCGGTTAGCAGCCGCGTTGGATAGCGGCCGCCGTCAACGAGGACCTGCGCGCCGCCCGGCGTCTGCATGAGAGCGGCGTTGCTGTGCCCGACATCAAGCAGCCAGACATGCAGTTTGCCGTCGCTGCGGCTCAATGCCATCGCTGCCATCAGCACGACCATCGCGCCGGACGCGGCCGCGGCTGACGCGACAAGGGCGTTGCGCCGGACAAACAGCTGTACGCGAATCCAGAGCGGCGGACGCGCGGCATGCATCATAGCTCCCCCAATCAGTACAATGTAGAACACTTGGATGATACGCCCGTCCATCGCGATCGCCACATCGGCGAAGTCCAGTTGCGCAAAGGCGCGAACGACCGAAATCGTCCAGGACAGCGCGACCATATCCGTCCAGAATATCAGCATACCCACGGCCGGTACGAATACCGTGACCGCGACCGCCAACAAGCCCAAAAGCAATACGGCTGATTGCGCCGGCACGATGAGCAAATTGACTGGCAGCGCCACCAGCGACAATCGACCAAAGTACAGAATGATTAACGGCAGCGTGGCGACTTGCGCGGAGACAGAAACGATCAAGGGTTCGTTGAGACAACCGTGCAGCAGGGCAGCCGGCTTCGGCGGCAAGCGGCCATCGAGGAAGGCCGCAAATCGCTTGGACAAAGGGTCGGCGAAGAGACCCAGCCCCAGCACAGCCAAGAAGCTCAGCTGAAAGCCGATGTCAAGCAGCACGTTGGGATCGGCAATAGAGAGCAGCAAAGTGGCGCAGGCGAGCGAGGCGGGCAGGAAGGTCCGGCGCTTCAGCTGATTGCCGATGGCCAGCAGGCCGCTCATCAGCGCCGCCCGCAAGATGCTGGGGCTGGCGCCGACAAAGAGGGTATACGCGGCGATTATCGCAACCGCGCTTATCGCGACGACTGCGCCATTCCGGGCGAACAAGCTCGATAGCGCGCGAATGACGATGGCGCTGACGATGACCATATTGAAGCCGCTGATCGCGATAATGTGCGACGCGCCAGCCCGCGTGAAATCATCCTTTAGCTGCGGCGAAATCCCGCTCTCGTCGCCGAGCAAGATTCCGGTGAGCAAGCCGGCTTGCGGCTCCGGCAGGGCTGTGGCGATTATGCGCCGCACGATCGCTTTCAGTTCCAGCAGGAGCGCGTGTACCGGGTCGCCGCCGCCCGTGCTAACGATATCTAGCCCGGCGTCGCGCATGATGGTGAAGACGCCGCTGCGCGCGAGATAATCGGCGTAAGAGAAGGTATCGCCGGTGGCGGCCGAGGCCAGGGCGCCGGTCGCCCGGACGCGGTCTCCGTAATCAATCGCCACGCCGCGCTCGGCTTCGACCAGGACCAGACCGCTTGTCGCCACAGTCTGGCTGTTTGCGAAGACGCTCGCCGCCGCCACGCGCAACTGGACGCTATCTTCGCGGTATCGAGGCTCGTCGATAACGACGCCGGTGATCGTGCCGCTGATGCCGTTGAACGCGGCGATGTCGCTGGTACGCGGCACGATCGACTGCCGCGCGCCGCCAGCGGCCAGAATCAGCAGCAAGAGCAGCAACTTGCCGGGCGCCTGCCTTGATCGCGAAACTGCCAGCGCCAGCGCGCAAGCGGCCAGCGTCAAGATCCAGTCGAGCGTCGCCGCTTCCGGAAACGCACGCGCCAAGCTGATTCCCAGCACCCAGGTGACGGTAATGTAAATCAGGCGCATCAGGCGATACGATTTGAGACATGACTAAAGAATATGGCTCATTATAGCCCGCATCGCATACAGGGAAAAAGAAAAACAGACATCCCGCCCGGGATGCCTGCTATCGAGGATGAACTGGGACTGAAGTCGACGCTTTAGAGGCGGCTGCCCATTGGCGCTTGCGCTGGTCGGTCAAAGCTGATTGGCTCGGCGTTGCCGTCATTCTGCGGCGCCTGGATCGCTTGCGCTTCCGGATTGACATCGACCGCGACCGGCTCTTCGTATTGCATCAACTGGATGCCATTGCGGATTTCGTCAAGCGTGTGCGCGAAGCGCTGCTCAAGCTCGCTAAGCTGAACCAGCACATACTCGTCGGCTTCCTGCGTGATCTTCTGCGCTTCGATTCTGGCTTGCTCAATCACGAATTCGGCCCGGACCTTGGCCTGCTTGACCATTTCCTGATCGTCAATCAGGTCTTCGCTGTGCTGCCGAGCCTGCTGGACGATGCGCGCGGCTTCTTCGTTGGCTTCCGCCAGGACGCGGTCACGCTGCTGGATTGTACGCGCCGCCGACTCGATCTCTTCCGGAATCGATATCCGCATTTGATCGATGATTTCCAAAGCGCGCTCTTCATCCAGCATCGTGTACTTCGTGCCAAAGAGGTGACGGCCCTCGTCGATCAAGTCTTCCATCCGGTCTACCAAGTGTTGAATATCCATTGTCCCCTCCTCGTTAGAGACAGTGTTAATGCTTACAAAGTTACTTACTATACTTCTTTCGCAGGGCCTTCGAAATGATTGGCGGCGCCATCGAACTGACATCGCCGCCGAGCTGCGCGATTTCGCGAATCGTGCTGGAGCTAATGTGCATGTACTGCTCGTCAGCCAGGATCATGATGGTTTCCAACTGCGGCGCCAGCTTCTTGTTCGCCATTCCCATTCGAAACTCAAATTCAAAATCACCGAATACCCTTAAGCCTCGAACCAAGGCCACCGCTCCTACAGACTCCGCGTATTGTACTGTAAGAACATTATATTTCGCCACTGATATCGCCGGGTATTTCTCAAAAACTTTCCGGGCCAGTTCCACGCGTTCGTCAACATCAAAAAGGACTGCTTTCTTGTCGGGATTGGCGTAGATGCCAATGACCAGTTGCTCAAAGAATCGCGCGGCGCGAACCGCGACATCAATATGTCCATAATGTATCGGGTCAAGTGATGCCGGATAAAGCGCAATTCCTCGTCCTGACATTCGTTTTCTCCCGCGCTACCAGCGCATTGTAGTAGGACTGGAAATTCCGCGCCAACCGATACGCTGGCAGATTTAGGATTGAAAGCAAATCAGAATGCGAAGCGCGAGCCCGGCGCGATTCGCGTGGTGACGAGCGGTGAGTGTCGGCTTCTGACTGAGTTAGCCGAGGGGCTGCCGCCTCAATGCGTGGCGCGAGGCGACCTTAGCTCAATTCGCTTTCGGCCGGGTATAGTTGGCTGACGAAGGCCGCCAGCAGCTGATGCTCAGGCAGCCGGAGTTCGGGGTCTTCCTCCACCAGCGTCCGCGCTTCGAACTGCGCCTCTTTAATCAGTTCAGTATTGCCGGGGTCCAGCATATCAAAGTCCAGATGGCCGCTCTGCCGCATGCCCAGCAATTCACCCGACCCGCGCAAGGCCCAGTCGCGCTCCGCTAGCGCGAAGCCATCGTTGGATTCCTCCATCGCCGCCAGCCGCTGTTCGGCGATTGTCAGCGCCTCCCGGTCGAGCTCCCCGGCCTGGCAAGCGCGAATCCGGTCGATGCTGATGTCGGCGGCGCTGTCGGGAAGCAAGAAACAATATGATTGCTCTTCGTTGCGCCCGACCCGGCCGCGCAGTTGATGCAGCTGCGACAAACCGAAGCGGTTCGCGCCGTCAATCACGATCACGCTGGCGTTCGGCACATCGACGCCGACTTCGGCCACCGAGGTTGTCACCATCACATCGTATTCGCCCGCCGCGAACTCCGCCATGAGCGCGTCTTTTTCCGCGGCCTTCATACGTCCGTGCAAGAGACATACGCGGTACCGAAAATAGACCTTGCTCAGCTGCTCGTAGGCTTCCTCAGCCGACGTCGTTTCCAGCGACTCGGATTTCTCCACCAAGGGATGGACAAAGAAAGCCTGGCGGCCTAGCTCCAATTGGCTGACCACGAAGCCATTCAGGCGTTCGCGCGCGGCCGGATCAATCACCTTGGTCTGAATGTCGCGCCGGCCGGCCGGCTTGTCGGCGATGATGGAGATATCGAGATCGGCGTAATACGTGAGCGCCAGCGTGCGCGGCAAGGGCGTCGCCGTCATGATCAGCAGGTGCGGGTTGCCGCCCTTGCCCCGCAGCCGCGAGCGCTGCGCGACGCCGAAGCGCTGCTGTTCGTCGATGACGGCCAGGGCGAGATCGCTGAATTCCAGGCCTTGCTGGATCAGGGCATGCGTTCCCACCACAATATCAACGGCGCCGGCAGCGATGTCGCGATAGACCGCCTCGCGCTCTCCCGCCGTCAACGCGCTGGTCAATAGCGCGATTTTCGGCTTGTCGGGCCCGCTCATCCGGGCGAATGTCGCGCGAAGCGAACGGTAATGCTGCTCGGCGAGGATACTCGTCGGCGCCATCAAGGCTGACTGCTTGTGGTTCGAAAAAGCGATCGCCATGGCCAGGATGGCGACGGCGGTTTTGCCCGCGCCCACATCGCCCTGGATCAGCCGGTTCATCGGCGTCGAACGGGACAAATCCTGTTGAATCTCTTGTATGGCTTGTTTCTGTCCAGCGGTCAATTTGAAGGGAAATACTTCAGCCGCGAAACGCTTGAGTACGTTTGTGTCTTCTGTCAGCGGCGTCCCGGGGGCGGACTGCCACTGGCGACGCCGGGACAAGAGCGCCAACTGCAACATCAGCAAGTGATCAAAGGCCAGACGGCGCTGCGCGTGACAGCGGTGATCGTCGCCGTCGGGGAAGTGCGCCTGCTTCAGCGCCCAGCCGAGATCCGCGAGGTCGCCCCGATCCAGCACTGAAACGGGCATGGGGTCAGGAAACTTGCGCTCCCATTCGGATGTCAGCACATTCATCGTGCGGCGCAGCATGCGCGGGCGCAACCCTTTCGTCATCCCATACACGGGCACGATGCCGATATTGCGCAGATTGTCGAGGTCCAGCTCCTCCCATTCCGGGCTGGCCATGCTCCGGAAGTCACCTACTTTCCCGCGCAACAGCAAATGCATGCCGCGCTTGATCTTCTGCGAGAGATAGGGCTGGTTGAAGAAGCGCAGGGACATTCTGGCGGTGTGATCGGAGACCCAGACAATAAGGTCCATGCGGCCGCCGGCGGCGACTGCCGTGCTCGCGCGTTCAACGGTGGCGATGACATTGGCCGTCTGTCCCTCAGCAAGGTCATTGATGCAAGTCAGCCTGGTGTAGTCGACGTAGCCGCGCGGAAAGTAATAGAGCAAGTCTCTCACATTGTGGATGTCCAATTGCCGCAGCAATTCGGCATAGGTTCTGCCGATGCCCTTGATCTCCGTAACCGGCGCCTCCAGTTCGCGATAGAGCGCAAGTTGTTCGTCCAGGCTTAGCTCGGGACGCGGCTGGCGCGGCGGACGATTCAAGCTGGGCAAGGGCGGGATGTCGAGCGCGCTCTTACTGGGCCCGCGCGTGAAGTCTTCATCGTACGAGGCGTTGTCATAGGCGTGGAACCGCCGTTCCTGGCCGCGCTGCTGGCGCGCCGGACGGCGGTCGGCGCGCTCATGTGCGGCGCGTCCGCGTTTCTGCTTGGGCGGCCGATCCTTCCGCGTTCCGAGTTTCTGTTCCCACTCCGCCAGCCGCTGCTGATATTTCGGCGGCGCCTTCTGCCGGTCTGTCACGCGATTCAGCAAGTAGTTGATTCTGTCGATTCGTTCGTCTTCGCTGTCGATTCGGTCGTATTCCGTCAGCGCGTCGACGATTTCGTCGATCAAGACATGATGACGCGCGCGCCGCGCTTGCTCCCGCGCTTGCGGCTGCCAACTGGCGGCGTAGGCGCTCAAACCGCCAACCACGGCCGAATTCTTCCCGCCTTGATCGCGCTCCAGCTTAAGGATTTTGACCAGCGTTTCCAATGCAGACGGCACGGATTATCGCCTCCAATTGCGGTTCAAGGTCGCCACCCCAATAGAGCCGGGTCCGATATGCGTGCCCAGGGTCGGCGTCGTTTCGATGACCAGTGTATCAGATGGCGCGATATCTCGTATGGATTCCAGGAAGCTCTCGGCGCCGACGCGATTGGCGATGTGCAGCACCGCCAGGCGTTCCAGGGGCGCTTCCGCCCGTGTCAATTCGCGCAGGCGCTGCTCCGCGCGCGACCAGGCGCGCATCCGCCCGATCGGCTCGATGTCGCCATGATCCACGCGGATTACCGGCTTGATCCGCAGCAGGCCGCCCAGGCTGGCGACCAGGCTGCTGACGCGACCGCTGCGCCGCAGGTATTCCATCGTATCGATAATCGCGTAGACCTTGCAATGGTCGCGGACGCGCTGGATGCGCTCGAGTATGTCATTCAGCCCGGCGCCGGTTAGCGCGAGCTCGGCCGCAGCCCAGACTTGCAGCCCGATGCCAAAGGTTAGCTGCAGGCTGTCCACCAGCGTTATTTTGTCCATGCCCGCGGTTTCCGCGCCCAGGCGCATGGCGTTCAAGGTCCCGCTCAGACTTTCCGGCACGTGAATCGAGACGATGTGTTCCGCGCCCGCGTCGAGGATGCGCTGGTAGAACGCGGCGGCGTCGCCGGGGGACGGGGCGGCGGTCGTTGGCTGCGCCGCCATCCTTGGCAGTTCGCGATAGTAGCGTTCTCGGTCCAGCCCGACGCCGTCGTCGGCGATGCTCTCCTCGCCGATGTTGACGTAAGTCGGGATAATACTCACGCCCAGAGAGGAGGCCAGCTCGGCCGGCAAGTCGCAGACGCTGTCCGCGGCGATGTGAATCCGGCTAGAAATCATCGTCTAGGTCGTCGCTCTCTTTCTCAAGCACGGCGACGCCGGTGGCTTTGGCGCCCAGAAACGACGCCATGGTCGCGCTGTACATGGTAAATGGAAAGTGCTGACCTGGGAATTCCAGAGCCAGCCGGTCTTGCATAATGCGCGTCTCTTCGCTGATCTGTTTCTGGTCCTGCAGCACGACTGCGTCTTCCAACTCGGTGAATTCCACCAAGAATTCGACCAGCCGCTCAATGACATCGCCGCGGTTGCGAATCTTTTCGATAACGATGATCTGGCCGTCCTCAAGGCTGACAAAGGGCATGATGTCCAGATGCGCGCTAAGAATCGCGTGTGATGGCTTCATGATACCCTTGGCGCTTAAGAAGCCGACGTCGCCGACGCAGTATACGGAGTATATCCGGTTGACCGCCTGTCGCACGGCCTGGATCACCTCTTCTGTCGTATCCAGTTCTTGCGCGGCGCGCGCCGCCACCCGGATCAACATGCCCTGGCCGGCGCATAAACTTTGCGAATCGACCACCGCGATCTCGCAGTCGCTGCTGACCTGCTGCGCGGCCAGGCGCCCGTTTCGCCAGCTCTCGGACAACTCGCGCGATGGATGCACCGAGATTACCGCATCGCAAAAGTGCGACAGGCGCGCGTACAGTTCGGCGTAATCATTCTCCGACGGCGGGATCACCGTCGGCGGGCGGCCCTCTCGCGACATGAGTTCAAAGGCGGTTTCTGTATCCAGGTCGATGCCTTCCTGGTACCGCCTGCCGCCGATCTCAATGATGTTCGGCAAGATCGTAACCGGAAAATGCCGCACCAGTCGCGGGTTCGAAAAGCGCGCTCCACTGTCTGTAACTATCTGTATGCTTGGCATCATTCGACGCTGACGATGAGCGGATACAGCGCTTGGCCGCCGTACACCGCCTCATATTCCAGGTTGGGAAAGTCCTGCGACAGTAGGGCGATCATCGCCTCGGCCGCCGCAGGGGACAGATCCGCGCCATAGTATAGCGTTGCCAGTTCCTTGCTGTCGCCGCCCGCCGCCTTTAACGCGTCCAGCAGCGCGCCTTCATAGTCGGCAACGGCTGCGTGTATTCGCCCGTCGATTATGGCCAGGCAATCGCCTTGGCGGATATCAATGCCGCGCAAGGTCGTCGAACGCGTGGCGCGGGTGATTTCAATGGTGGTTGTCGCCAGCGCGGCTTCGCGCATCGCCGCGACTGTCGCATCGGCCGCTAGCCCGGCGTCCCGGCCATCTCCGAAGGCGATCATCGCGCTGACGCCTTCCGCTACCGTGCGCGTTGGCACAATTGCGACGCGTTTGCCTTCGGTCATTTCGGCCGCTTGCCGCGCCGCCAATTCGATGTTGCGATTGTTGGGCAGGATGATAATCTCGTCGGCGTCGAGCGCGTTAATCGCGGCGACGAAGTCTTGCGTCGCCGGGTTCTTGCCCGCGCCGCCGTCAATGACCAGCGCGCAAGTCAGGTCGCGATAGACGCGGCCCATGCCGTCGCCGGCGACGACTGCGATGACAGCCAAGGGCGCAGACTTGGCCGCCTGGCCGGATTGCCGTCGGACCGCTGCCGCCTGCAATTCCATATTTTCCACGACAATGTCGTCGAGCGCGGCGCCGGTCTTCACCGCGTAATCCAGGGGCGGGGCGGGGTTGTCCGCGTGAATGTGCACCTTGATTACGCCGTCAGCGCCGGCAACGATGACTGACCAGCCCAACTGCTCCAGGTCGTTGCGAATCGCGTCGATATCCAAGCCCGCGCCCCGCATGAGGAATTGCACATCGTAACCATACGTTTCCACCGGGGCGGGCGATGGCGGGGCGGATCTGGTCCGCGGCGGCGCCGTCAATGCCATCCCTACTGGCGCGCTGCAACTGGCTTCGTACATGCCCTCCAAAAAGCAGACCAGCCCCATAGCGCCGGCGTCGACCACGCCGGCGTCCTTCAAGATCGGCAGTTGATTGGGCGTCTCATCCAGCGCAGCCTGCGCGCGCGTCAGCAAAGTTTGCATCATCTCTTCTATCGGCATTTGTTCGTCCAGGCTTTCCGCCGCCTCGCGCGCCACGGTCAGCACCGTGCCCTCCACTGGATGAGAGACAGCGGCGTAGGCGCGTTTCACGGCCGCATTGGCCGCCGCCGCCAGCGAGGGCGAGGTAAGCGTCTCGGCCTCCAGAAGGCTGTCAGCAAAGCCGGCGAGCAACTGCGACAAGATTACGCCGCTGTTGCCGCGCGCCCCCATCAGCGCGCCGTATGCAAAGCGCTCGGCCACTGCGCCAGCCCGGCAATCCGTCGCCGCCTCAAGCTCTTCCCAGGCGCGGCTTAGCGTGTGAAACAGGTTAACGCCGGTGTCGCCATCGGGCACAGGAAAGACGTTGAGCTCGTTGATAAGCTCGACATTTCGCGCCACACCCTTGACCCCGGCGCCAAGCAGACGCTTCAGCGCCGGACCATCAATGTCAGTCTTCGCCATGCAGTTCTCTCGCCGCCCGGCGCAATTCGGCGATGCCCGCCGCGATGCCCGCTTCGTGCTGAAACACGCAGGTCCCGGCGATCGCCACAGTTGCGCCCGCCGAAAGCGCGGCGCCAATCGTTGCGCTGTTGATGCCGCCATCAACTTCTATGTCTATATCGGCGCCAATACTGTCTATGAGTCCGCGCAAGTTACGAATCTTTGAAAGTGTACTGTTTATAAATTGCTGCCCGCCGAAACCGGGATTAACCGTCATGACGTTAATGAGCCGCACCATATCCATGACCTCGCTGATCGCCGACGCTGGCGTGTGTGGGTTAAGCGCGACCCCAGCCCCGCAGCCGGCAGCGGCGATTTGCGCCAGCGCACGGTGCAAATGGCGGCAGGCTTCCACATGCACGCTGATGGTTGCCGCGCCGCTATCGGCGAATCGCTGCACGAATTTCTCCGGCTCTACGATCATCAGATGGACATCGAGAGGAATCGTAGCCACTTTGGCGACCGCCTCCACGACCATTGGCCCCATGGTGATATTCGGCACGAAGCGCCCATCCATAATATCGATATGTATCAGGTCGGCGCCGGCAGCCTGCGCTGCCAGGACGTTTTCGGCAAGACAACCGAAGTCAGCCGCCAGAATTGATGGCGCTATTTTGAAGACGATGTCGCTCATGCAGCATACTGAAGGTTGCGTGATTAACGTCTATCATCTTACTGTTTATCGCTCGCGACCGCAACAGCTTGCGACTTTCCAGACCGTCTGAAAACAGAAATTTTCGCCGGGCGCTAGCCGGGCTTGTGGGCTTCCATAACCGCCGTCTTCAGTTGACCGCAGCCGGCTTCAATGTCGATGCCCCGCCGCACGCGCACGGTAGCGTTCACGTCATATTGGCGCAGCGTCGCCAGGAATCGCTCGAGTTCGAGCGCTGTCGCCGGCCCGCGCGCATAACCGCCGGTCGGGTTCAGGGGAATGATGTTGACGTGGCAATGCAGCCCGGCCAGTAGACGGCCCAATCGCCGCGCTTCCGCGACGGTATCGTTCTCCCCGGCGATGGCGGCCCACTCGAATGTAATGCGCCGTTTCGTCCGCTCGACATAGTATCGGCAGGCGTCCATTAGCTCGGCGATCGGCCAGCGGCGGTTCACCGGCAATAGCGCCGAGCGCTCGCTGTCGTCCGCCTTGTGCAGGCTGACCGCCAGCTTGACCTGCAAACCTTCATCAGCGAAGCGTCGGATCTGCGGGACCAGGCCGACCGTGCTGATAGTGATATGGCGCGCGCCAATGCCCAGCCGGTTCATCAGCTTGTCGACCGCCGCCAGCGAGGCGTCATAGTTGTGGAAGGGCTCGCCCATGCCCATGAACACAACATTGCTAAGTCGCTCGCCGCGCGCCGCCAAGTCACGCGCGAAGATCATCGCTTGCTCGAAGATCTCGGCCGCGCTTAGATGCCGCCCGAAACCCATCTGTCCGGTGGCGCAGAAGACGCAGCCAAACGCGCAGCCCGCCTGCGACGAGATGCAGGCTGTCTGCCGATTGTTGTCATAAGGCATCAGCACCGACTCTATCAGCTGGCCGTCCGGCAAGCGGTAAAGCCGCTTCTCCGTACCGTCCTTGCTCTGCCGCCGCGCCGCCATTTCCAGCTCGCCCAAGCGTGTTGCCTCGCCAAGCTTGCGTCGGGTATGGCGCGGCAAGTTGGTCATCGCCTCAAAGTTGCCGACGCGTTTTGCGTACATCCAGTCCCAGATCTGCCGGGCGCGGAAGCGCGGCTCTCCTAGCTCCGCCAGCAATTCGGCCAGTTCGTCAAGCGTCAGGGCGTAGAGGTTGATCATGCGCCCGCCAAATAGGGCATGAAATTGAACAAGGCATGCGCGATGATGGCGGCGCCGGTATGAAAGCGCAATCTAAGCCAGGCAAAACCTAGCGAGACGGCGAACAAGATCAGTAGCGCCGGCGTGAAGGCGTACTGCAGATGCGTCGCCGTGAAGAAAAGCGAACTCAGCAATATGCCGAAAACCGGCTGCAGCGCGCCGCGATAAAAGATCTCTTCGGACAGGGCGGGCAACAAAGCCAATAGCAGCGCCAATGCCAGCGAGCCTGAGAAGGCTTCGTAGAATCGCTGCGCCTCGGCGGTTTGCTGCTGGAAGATATCGGCGGGCACGGCGCGCTCCCATAGCGCTACTGCCGCCGTCGAGAAGGTCCAAAGTCCGACTCCGACTCCGATGCTGATAGCTGCCTCCCACAGCGTCGGCATGCGCAGGCCCAGCCGGCGCACAACATCGGGCAGCCGCCGGCGCGTGAGCCAGCCCACGCCCAGGAATGCTGCGCCCAAATGCAACGCGCCGCCCCCGATCAGCTCCAGCACCGCGCCCGCCTGGGCGTCAACCGGAATCGTGTTGTCGTCGGCAATATCGGACGACAGGTATAGCGTGGCAATCATCAGGAAACCCAGCGCCATCAGAAGGGCGGCGGTCCGATGCACGGGCTTCGCGGGGTCGAATGCCGGCGCCTCGGCAAAGTTCATCCGCTTTACGCCAGTTGCGAATGAGCGCCACAACCCGTTGATTCTCACCAGGTCAAACGTGAGCAGCGCCAAAAGAACAGAGCGCCGTCCCCGCGCTTCTTCCCGGTTGGCGACGATTATCAGGGGCATAACGATCAAGGCGACAAGAATTGTTTCGAGCATAGGGCTTTTCTTCTTGGCACGCGCTGATTATAGGGCATGACGTGCCCGACCTCAACGCCGGCCGGCCAGGCGCTGTATTGACAGGGCCGCCGCGCTGTGCTAGCATGACGTTCGCCACATCGCGGCTCGACGGAGCCTTGGAGAGGTGGCCGAGTGGTTTAAGGCGATGGTCTTGAAAACCATTGTACGGTCCTCCGTACCGCAGGTTCGAATCCTGTCCTCTCCGCCTTGAACAGCTTAACAGCTTCATAGATAAATGGAGAGGTGCCAGAGTGGTTGATTGGGGCCGCCTGCTAAGCGGTTGTACCTGTTAAGGGTACCGCAGGTTCGAATCCTGTCCTCTCCGCCTTGTTTTGCCGCCGCTAAAACAGAAGTCAATGCTGCGACCGTATGTATCATTCATAGCGCGACGAGCGACTATCCGGAAGCCGCTGCTTTCTCCACATTTGGAGTAGACGCATGACTGAACGTATTTCAATCGAGCAAGTCGTGGCGCGAGAACGCGGCGATGTCTGGCGTTTCTTCAACGAGCCGGAGCATATCGTCAACTGGAATTTCGCCACCGACGACTGGCGCTGCCCGCGCGCCGAAAACGACTTGCGCGCCGGCGGCCGGCTCTGCGCGCGCATGGAAGCCAAGGACGGCAGCTTCGGCTTCGACTTCGAGGCGGTCTACGACGAAGTCGAACATGACGTCAAGCTCGCGTACACAATGACCGACGGTCGGCAAGCTGAAACTAGCTTCGAGGACGTTGAAGGCGGCACGCGCGTCTCCACGACATTTGATGCCGAGCAAGAAAATCCGGCCGAGATGCAGCGCGCCGGCTGGCAAGCTATCCTCGACAACTTCAAGAAGTACGCCGAGTCCGCCTAGAGTCACACAGCCTCACTCTTCCCTACAGAAGTCCCGCGTTACTAACTTTAACGAAGCCACGGCTGACCGTTTGTCGGGATTCGTCGAGAGACTGATGTATACTCTTGTCGTAGCGATTTGCGGAGAACCGGATGCGTATTCCGATTAATCGGGCCAACTCTGTAAGATACAAGGCGCGGAGGCGACAAATACCCTTTTTCTGGGCATGTACTTCGGCTGGCCTGGCAGTTTATCCGCTTGCAATTGCACTAGCGGCGCCTGCGATTGCACTGATGGCTGCAATAGGGAACTCGATGACTCCATCGGCTTCACAAGAATCGGGATCATTTGGGCGCGCTATATTTGTTGCTGTAACGGCTATTTGTACCGGGTCCGCAATCGGCATTCTGCAAAAGCAACTGGTAAGCCGCTATTTCAATGTTGATTTGCGGCGCTGGCGCCTCCTTTCTGTGATTGGCACGTGCGTCGCCTTCGGAGTAATTTGGTACAGCCTTGAGAACGAAGATTGCCTGCTTGGAATGATGAGAAATCCGCTCGGTGACCGCTTTTACGAATTCTATGGCTTCATGAGTTCGCTTATTTATATCCCCATGATTCAGTTCGCCTTCTTGCTATCGGCGATTCAGGTGGTGTATCTCCGAAAAGTTGTGCGATCGTCATGGCTCTGGCTGGCAGCAAATGTAGCGGCTGGCGCGCTATTCTTCTGGCTCTTCGCTTATGCTTTTGTAGGAGAGTCGTTTATGTCATGGCTGGTCGCAGCAATCGCCCAAGCTTTGCTGGTTGGCTTTGCAATGCGTTACCTCATGACGCAGCGCCGGCGCGGCGGCAAAGTCAAACGCGAAGAAACCTTTGCCCCGTGAACGATAACCGATTCACCGTGCAGCAACGGCGTTTTGAATGCTAATCCTCGGCCTGATGTCCGGCACCTCCGCGGACGGCGTTGACGTCGCCGTCTGCGATGTTCGCGGCGCGCCCGCTGACTTGAGCGTCGCGCTGCTGCATGGCGCGACCTACGAATACGACCCGCCGATGCGGCAGCGCATTCTCGTGTGCTGCGACCCTGCCGAGAGCCGCGTCGACCAGATCGCGGCGCTGCATGTTGACCTCGCCGAAGTCTTCGCCCGGCGCGCGCTCGACGCGATTGACCAAGCCGGACTGTCACCCGGCGATATCGACCTCGTCGGCTCGCACGGGCAAACGCTCTGGCACAATGTCTTGCCCAGCGGCCGAGTCAACGTATCGCTGCAAGTCGTGGAGCCGGCTGTCATCGCCGAGCGCACAGGCATCACCACGATCAGCGACTTTCGCGCGCGCGATATCGCCGCCGGCGGGCAAGGCGCGCCTTTGACCAGCATCGTCGATTGGCTGCTCCTGCGCCATCCGCGGTATTGGCGGGCGATCCAGAATATCGGCGGCATGGGCAACGTGACCTTTCTGCCGCCGCTCGCTGACGCTTCGACGCCGCCCGTCGCCTTTGACACCGGGCCCGGCAACGCTCTGCTCGATATCGCGGTTTCGCATTTCACCGGCGGCGCCCTGAATTATGACCGCGACGGCAGGCTGGCCGGGCAGGGACGAGTCAATGAGGAGTGGCTGGACGAGTTGCTGCGGCATCCCTATTACGCGCGCGACTATCCCAAGACCACCGGCCGCGAGACCTTTGGCACGGCCGCCGCGCTGGATTTGGTCGCCGAGGCCGGACGGCGGGGCTTGACTTCGGCCGAGGTCATCGCCACATTGACTGCGCTGACCGCGACCAATATCGCCGATGCCTACCAGCGCTTCGCGCCCGCGCCGATTCAGGAAGTCATCCTGGGCGGCGGCGGGCGCCACAATCCGGTGATCGTGGGCTTGCTGCGCCAGCTTCTCGCCCCGGCGGCCGTCATGACGCACGAAGACATCGGCATGGACAGCGACTTCAAAGAGGCGCTGGTTTTCGCCGTGCTGGCGCATGAAACCTGGCGCGGCCGCCCCGCTTCCCTGCCAGCCTTTACTGGCGCTCGGCACGCCTCCCTGCTCGGCCAGATTACGCCGGGCGCCAACTTCGCTGATTTGCTGGGGCGCCGCTGAGCGCTACGCGCGCAAATCGCGCCGGGCATTTCCCGGCTCATGCTATGCTTGAATGAGAGTAGTCGGCGGCATTAATGCGGATGGGACGCGGATGAAGGGCCTCGCAAGACAGTTGCGGCGTATCGCGGCGCGCTGGTGGTCGATGCGCAGCGCCACCACGCAGGCGCTGCCAATTGTTCTGCTCAATACGCTGCGCAGCTTCAGCCGCTATAGTTCGCGCCAGTCGGCGGCGCTGGCATTTTTTGCGCTCTTCTCGCTTTTCCCACTTATGCTGCTGCTGGCCGTCTTGATCGGCGGCTTGCTGGAGCCGGCCGCTGCGCAAGAGCAGATCGCCAACGGCCTGCGTATGTTCTTGCCCGAAGATCAAGCGACTGTCCAGTTTGTCCAAGACATCCTGGGCCAGTCGCTTGAACAATCGAACTCCTTTGGCATCGTCGCCATCATGACCATAGCCTGGTCGTCGCTCAGCCTCTTTTCCAACTTGACCGCCTCGCTCGACGAAATCTTCCGCGTGCCCAACGGCCGCAATATCTGGAAGCTGCGGCTGCAGGCCATCAGCATCAGCCTGGCGCTGGTGGTTCTGGTGATTGCGTCTTTCATCACATCTGGCGTACTGCGGCTGCTCTCCGTGCTCTTCCTGGACCAGCCGAGCTTGTGGCTGAGCATCGGCATACGCTTTTTGCCTTTCGGCCTGGACGTCGTGATATTCGCCATGCTCTTTCGTTTCGTGCCGGCGCGATACGTGCATTGGGACGCGGTGCTACCGGCGGCGCTGCTGGGCGCGGTCGGTTGGGAGCTGGCAAAGAGCGGCTTCAGCTATTACTTGACCAACCTGGGCGGCTTTCAATTCGTATACGGCGGTATCGCTACGGTGATCGTCTTTTTGTTCTGGGCTTACCTGATCGCCGCTATCTTTTTGTTTAGCGCCGAGTTCTGCGCGCGGCTGAACGACTGGTTTGTCAGCCGCGTGACCAGCGAGGCCGAAGCGCGCCCCGCCGTCAGCATCTCAATTCGCGACGGGCAGATCCGCGTGCAACTGCCGGACGGGCTCGGCAATCCGGCTGAAACCGGGCCCGAACCCAACGAGAGCTAGCCGACGCGTTTCAGCTTGCCGGCGCGCTTGGCGTAATTCTCTGCCGCCTTGAAAGCGCGCAGCCCAATCGGCAGCGCCACCGCGCCGAGCGCCAGCAGCGGCGCGATAAATTGCAAGAGATCGGCGATGCCGGCCCCGGCGAGCACGGCGGCGCGCGTCCCGTCCAGCACATAGGTCACCGGCGAAATCCGCGCCAAGGGCTCCATCCAGTCCGGCAATACGCTAATAGGATAGTACACGCCTGAGATCAGCAGAAAGGAGGCCTGCACGACTTCCGTCATCTGCGCGCCGCGCTCGGGATAAAGCAGCGGCAAGATGCTGGCCACGATGCCGATGGCGATTAGGGACAGGCTGCCGGCCAGCACCACCGCCGCCGCGCCCAGCAGATTCGCGTTTGAAAGATCCAGCTCGAAGAACAGCGCCATGGCAATGCCGATCAGCAAAGTAGTGATGAGACTGTAGATCAGCGAATAGGCGGTCTGGCCGACCAGATGCACCCAGCGCTCCACCGGCGCCATCAGCGTGTATTCGATCGTGCCTTCCCAGCGTTCCCAGGCGATAACCTCGCTGGTCAGCATAAAGATGCTGGACAGGTAACGCCAAATTAGCGTGCCGATGATGAGGTACATCGTTAAGTATTTCACGTCGAAGCTGGGCGTCGCGCCCGTCAGCGCTTCGGCGCCCTGGGCGATGAAGACGACTGACAAGCCGCTGGTCAGCGAATAGAAGAACCACACCACTTCCCAGCCCCAGTAGCGTCGCGTTAAGTGCCAATTGCGCACGAGAAAGGCGTAAGATTGCAGCGACTCCAGTCGCATCGCGCTCAAGCCGCGCCGCATGACAGTACCCATGATTGACCTCCAGGACCGAGGCTAGGCGATATCGGCCGCCTCGGAATCGATCAGCTGCTCGCCGGTGAGGTAGATGAATACATCTTCCAGTGTCGAGAAATTGCCGTTTTCCGACGAACCGCGCTTCAATTGTTCGGGGGCGCCGATAGCGGCCAGCTTGCCATGGTGGATCACGGCCACTCGGTCGCAAAGCGCATCGGCTTCTTCCATATCGTGCGTCGTGATCAGAATGGTCGCGTCATGCGAATCCCGCAGCTCCTCGATGAACTCGCGCACATCGCGTTTGGAGCGCGGGTCCAGACCGGTCGTCGGCTCGTCCAACAGCAGCAGGATGGGCGAGGTCAAGAAGGCGCGGGCAACGGCCACCTTCTGCTGCATACCGCGGCTCATTTCTTCCATCGGCTCGTTGTAAGACGAGCGCTTTAGCCCCAGCCGCCCCATAATTTCGTAGGCCTTGACGGTGGCCTCCGGCGCGGTGACGCCGTAGAGGCGCGCGCCGTAAAGCAAATTCTCCATCGGGCTGAGCTTCTTGAAAAACGCGGCGTCCACCGATACGCGGCTGATAAGCTGTTTGACGCCCATTTCGTCGTCCGCAAGATCGATGCCGAAGACTTTGGCGCTGCCTTTGTCCGGCCGCAGCAAGGTCGATATCAGCCGGACAAGGGTCGATTTTCCCGAGCCGTTGGGGCCCAGGATGCCAAAGATCTCGCCTCGCTCGACCGAGAAGCTGACGTGATCAACCGCGGCGATTGGCGTCTTGCCGCCTTTGGGCGCTGTCGGCAACTGGCCCGCTTCCGGCAGCTCCGCAGTCGCGCCCAGCAGGCGTTTCCAGAGCGGCGGCTGCGGCAAATGGAAGTACTTGGTGATGGAGTCGACGACAAGCGCCCGCCGCAAGTCCAGCGGCTTTCTGGCCCGCATGGGCGGCTCCCCCTCTTGCCTGGATTCAGCGGATGGTAGAAGAAATTGAGACCTGCAATTGTAGACAGCATTAGCAGCAGTGTACAGATAGAAGGCGCTGCGCGGCGCAGCCGCCTTTGACGCGAGTAGGGGCGACTGACGTGCAGTGTCTACGCGCACTATCAAGTCGCCCGAAACGTCACTATGTCGCCAAGGCGGGCGACCAGGTTGGTCGCCCCTACAGTTTCTCACGGGATTTATCTCCTCGATTCGCGCGCGCCGAGTCGCGACCTGCAATTGATATTCTTCGCGCCTCTTTGCCATTGCGCGTAGAAATTCGCGCCCTTCTGCGCTAAAATCGCGCCGTATCGGCCAGCGAATCGGAAGCGCTTGATGGACGAGTTTGCCTTGCTCGACAGTTATCCTTTTGAATTGGAGAACTTCGATCCAGCCGTGGACCAGATCAGTTCAGAGTTGGTCAAGCCCGCGCCGCATGCCGAGGATCGCTCTATCGCCCGGCGCGCCAGCCTCCAAATCCTCTACGAATTGGATACGACCGACCACGCGCTGGCGCCAACTCTGGAGGCGCACATGTCGGCGCGGCCCGAGGCTTACGCCGTGCGGCAGGTGATCCGCCGTTATGTCGCCGGCGTGACGCAGCGCCGACAAGAAATCGACGCCATCCTGCAAACGTACGCGCCGGAATGGCCGATCGACCAGGTGGCGGTCGTCGACCGCAATATCCTGCGCCTGGCCGTCTTCGAGTATTTGATGCAAACGCGTCATACGCCCGTGCCCGTGATCGTCAACGAAGCCGTCCACCTGGCGCAGCTTTTCGGCGCGGAGCATTCGCACAGTTTTGTGCACGGCGTGCTCGGCGCCATTACCAGCGAACTGGCGCCAGAGGGGAACGTGGCCGCGGAAGAAGGCGAGGCCTTATGAACATTTTCGGCGTCGGCGCGGCCGAGCTGGTTGCGGTATTGCTCATCATGCTGGTCTTCGCCGGGCCCAAGCGCATGATCCACTGGTCCTACCTCCTGGGCCAGCACGTGTCCAAGTTCCGCCGAATCTGGTCGGAGACGGTCGACCTCGTGCAGAAAGAATTTGACGAAGCCGGCGTCGACATCAAGCTGCCCAAAGATCCGCCGACCCGAAAGAGCGTGAATCAAAGCGTGCGCGACGCCATGAAGCCGATGAGCCAGCCCGTGCAAGACTCGCTGGACGAGGTGAAGAAAGACCTCGACACGGTCAAGGAAGTCGGCGACGCCCTGAACAACAAGAAACCCAAGACCAGCCCGGCGCAAGCCAAAGCGCCGGCGTCAACCGCCGACGCCGTCAAGCGCGCGAAATCAGCCGCGGCCAAGGCGAAAGCGCGCAAACCTGAACCGGCGCCCGGCCCGGCGCTCGGGACCTGGGGCGGCGCGCCCCTGCCTGGCGCCAACGGCAGCGCAGTCGACCTGGGCGCTTGGACCAAGGCCGCGCGCGGCGAGCGGGACCGGGCATGAGCGACTCGGCTGTTCAGGAGGTTCTTGAGGACGGCCACGAACTCCGCATGGGGTTCTTCGAGCATCTCGATGAGCTGCGCTATCGCCTGACGCGCGCCGTCCTGTCGCTGGTGGCGGGCACGACCATCGGCATCTTCTTCGCCGACCGCGTGCTCATGCTGCTGCAAGAACCCTTCTGCCGCATCCCCACGGTCGACAGCTGCGAACTCATCATCCTGAACCCCACCGGCAATATCATCATCTACTTCAAAGTCGCGCTGATGGTCGGCGGCATCTTGTCCATACCGCTGGTGACTTACCAACTGCTGATGTTCATTCTGCCCGGCTTGACGCGCAAAGAGAAACGTTACGTCTATCTTTCGCTGCCCGCCACCACCTTCCTGTTTTGCGTCGGCGTCGTATTCGCCTGGCGCATCCTGATGCCGCCGGCGCTGGGATTTCTCAACGAATTCCAGGCGCAGATCTTCGAGCCGGAATGGACCGCCGACGGCTATATCAGTTTTGTGACTTCGCTGCTCTTCTGGATGGGCGTCGCCTTTCAGACGCCGCTGATCTTCTTCCTCATCTCGCTGCTGGGCCTGGTCAGCGCCGGCACGCTGATTCGGCAGTGGCGCATCGCCATCGTCGGCGCGGCCATCGCCGCCGCGCTAATCACGCCCACCATCGACCCGGTAAATATGTTCCTGGTCATGGCGCCGCTGCTGGCGCTCTACACGCTGAGCATCGCGCTGGTCTACATCGGGCGCAAACTCTCCGGCGTCGACCGCAAGAAGTGACGCTCCCCACCCCGCAAAAGCTCGTCATACGAATTTCTTGCGCTCATGCTAATGAGACGATATAGTCGCGTTTTATATCGTTCGTGGATTGTCGACAATGTCGGCCGGAGCGTAGTGTCATGTTCAAGAATCCGCAGTCGGGTCCTAACCCCCGTCCAGTAGTATGTTTCGAGAATGCACTTTTTCTCTGGCGATTTCGCGTTACTGGAATGTTCCTTGTTAGTCTGCTGCTGGCGCTGATGTGCCTGGCCGCTCTCTTGGCGCCTGCGGTAAACGCCGGCGGCACAATCTCGTTCGGTCAAGACAGGGAATACCAGTTTCAACGAGGATCAGGTCAAAAGAGCGACTCTTGGACCTTCCGTGGCGAAGCGGGCTTGGAAGTCACGATCTCGGTTTATGACATTTTGGGCCCGTGGACGCTTGATACCTATGTCGAACTATATGACCCTTCGGGTAACCGCCTTGCGTCTGACGACAACAGCGGAGATTCTTTTGACTCTTACCTAAAGTATTGCTGTCTCCCAGTCAATGGAACGTATCGGATCGTTGTCAAACCGTCGCCGGGAAGCCGGCATAATTATGGCACTTACAGAATCAAATTGCGGAAAGGCGCTGTGAACCGGCAGGCGCTGATCAATCAACGCACCGTTGCTGGCAACAAGGAGCAAATCGCCCAAGGCGGCTACTGCTTCGTTATGCCATACGGCTTGGAAACTATCGCGATCAAAAAACGCGACCCTAACAACTGCGCCGCGCTTGGCAACGACCCCGCTTGCAGCATGAACTTAATCGACGCTGTCAGCATTGATGGCTACGTCGAGCAAGGCATCAAATTCTGCTTCCCGCGCCAGGGCAAGGTCTACTACATTCCCAACCAGCTCGCTGGCGGCGTGCCAGTCGGCCGCGGTTACCAGCCCCAAGCCGTGCCTTGCTACTACTCCGGCGGCAAGACATATATCGATCGCGTGCCGGGAACGGGCAAGCTCCTGCTGGCGGCGGGCTGGGGCTGCTCCTCCAGCGGCAGTGGCGGCGGAGGCGGGGGCGGAAGCCAGCCACAGCAATGCAAGCTGTTGGAAGCACAGTTGCGCCCGGGCCAGCGCGCCAAAAATGTGGCAACAACCAACCTGAACATTAGAGACCGCGCCTCAACCAGCGGTCAAGGGCTGGGCAAGCTGGGCATCGGCGAAGTGGCCGAGGTGCTGGACGGCCCCGTCAAAGCCAACAACTACTACTGGTTCAAACTGCGCCATGGCGAGATTACCGGCTGGACGGCCGAGAGCCGCTGCAATTACTGGCTGCGCGCTACCAACGACTCGGTGAGCAAGCGCACGCAAGTCCGCGCCGGCGAAGCCATCGTCGTCGACGGCGCCTGCACGCTCGAAGACGCTATCCGCGCCGCCAATACCAACAAACCCAGCGGGCGCTGCCCGGGCGGGAGCTTTAGCGGCAACGGCCAGGACACCATACGCCTGGATACCAGCGTCACGATCAAGGGACCCCTCCCTCTTATCGAGTCGCGCATCACAATTGACGGGCGCGGGAATCGCTACGTTAGTGGTGACGACCGCTACCGTATCGTGGAGGTCGCGTCGCACGGCCGGCTGACGCTGCGCAATCTGACGCTGCGCAACGGCAAAACCGACCGCAATGGCGGCGCCATCCTGAACAATGGCGCGCTCTACGTCTACGGCAGCACATTCAGCAACAACCGCGCGCAGAAGCACGGCGGCGCTATCTTTAGCTCTCGCTACCTGAGCATTGAGGACAGTAACTTCAGAAACAACGACGCCGGCGGTTCCGGCGGCGCCATCCGCAACAAGAGCGAGCTGTATGTCAATGATAGCCGCTTCAACGACAACTCGGCGGGCGACCGCGGTGGCGCGATTCGTAATGACGGCCCTACGTTTACGGTCGATTCCAGCGAGTTCATGCGCAATGAAGCCGACGGCACGGGCGGCGCGCTGTACAGTGAAGACGCGCTCGCCGTCGTGGACAATGACTTTTCACGGAATTCGGCGGACGAGGGCGGCGGCGCGATCCACCACGAGGGCGATGATGATTACTGGCTGTCCGGCAATGGGTTCGATAACAACAGCCCGCAGAATTGCCTGGGCATCGACGACTGCGACTTGCCCATCCTGATCGTCGGCGGCTCGCTTACCGGAACGCTGGCGGCGGACGGCGAGCAAAAGGTACAGCTCCAGGTGGACCGGGCGGGCCCGGTCTCTGTGCGCATGACGGCGCTTGATGAGAGCTTGGCGCCGGCGCTATTGATGAGCTTTGGCGGCGATGCCGCATTCGCGAGCCAGACAAGCAACCCGAGCGTCGTCGACTTGGATCTCGTCTATCCGGACGTTGGGCTGACTGCGATGTACGTCATGGCGGAGAGCGGCAGCGGCCGCTACAAGCTGGAGGCGTTCAGAGGCGGTTTGCCCGATGTGCCGGTTCCGCCATTGAACCCCGACCAGCCTGCCATTGAAGTCGGCGGCGCGCTTTCCGGAACGCTGGCGGCGGGCGGCGTCGAAGAAATCCAACTCCGCCTGACCGAGCCGGCCGATGACCTGTCCATCCGGTTGACCGCGCTCGACCCCGGCTTGACGATTGGAATGCAGTTCAGCAGTGGCGGCGACGCATTGCTTGCCGCCCAGAATGCGGCCGCGGCAAACGTCATCGAAATCGGCAGAGCGTCTGCGGACCCAGGCATTTCTTATATTCTTGTTCATGCGGAGCGCGGCGCCGGCAGCTATAAACTGGAGGTCTTCGACGGCCAGCTGCCTGAAATAAGAATTCCGCAGATAGACGCGAACTTGCCGCTCATTGAATTGGGCGGCTCTCTGACGGATGAGATTACGGCTGATGACCTGTATTATCTGGTTCAATTGCCGTTGACGGCGCCACAAACCGTATCAGTTCGCATGACCGCGCTTAGCGGTCAACTCGTTCCGAAGCTTGAGCTTTTGGACGGAGAGCTGAATGAGTACGCGAGCGACTTCAACGATCGTGGAGACCACATCGCCGAGCTTAACGAAGTCCAGCTCGAGCCTGGTTTATATTTCATCGACGCCTGGAAGCTGCGCGGACTGGGAAGATTCCGACTGGATGTAGTCGCCGGGCGCTTGCCTCCGAGAGAGTCAGAGCACGAAATTGATCCGACGGAGCCGCCGCCGCCATCCCGAGACGGCGTCCTGGTCGACGGCGAGTGCACGCTCGCCGACGCCATTACCGCGGCCAACGAAGATCGGCGGGTGGGCGCCTGCGCGACCGGAAACGGCGACGACAGTATTGTCTTGGCCACGAACATCACGCTGCAAGGCAATCTGCCGAGCATTAGATCAGGCATAACCATTGAGGGTAGCGCTTTCACGATTAGTGGCGGGAACCGATACCGGATATTTGACGTAGCGGCGAACGGCAGACTGACGCTAAATGAAGTGCGGCTTTCCAACGGCAACAGCGGTGGGGACGGCGGCGCGATTTCCAACTTTGGCGCGCTAAGCATCAACAACAGCGTCGTTAGCGACAGCGAGGCGACCCGCCACGGCGGTGGCATATACAATGCTGGCGCATTGAATGTCTTCGCAACTGCCTTAAGGCACAATAGCGCCGGCGGATGGGGCGGGGCAATCCACAATGCTGGCAGTCTGATCATCACCGAAAGCGTCTTGTCTGACAATTCAGCTAGCGACGGCGGCGCGATCTACCACGCTGGCCAAAGCATCACCAGCAGCGGCAACCAATTCAGGGGCAATCAGCCACCTGGTTGCTCCGGCATCGACTGCGTTGAGTACTTCCCCGATGCGGATATAGTAACCCGCACAATCGCGTCAGGGCAGGCGATTACTGGCAAGCTACGGCAGAACAGCCGCCATCAATATCATTTCAGCGCGTCTGAAGGCGACAGAGTTACGATCCTGCTGGAACGCATCAGCGGGGACACCGAGCATTATGTCGCGCTCGTGGACAGTTATGGCGACTGGGAGATTTCGTACAATGTAAACAATTTCGACAGCGCCGGTTTCAGCGACTACCGGATACGCTTTGACGGCGATTATACAATCTTGCCCCGTTTGGACTGTTGCGGGGAGATTGATTACGAACTCTCGCTTGTCATCGAGTCGCCGCCGGCGCCAATTGAGCCATCGGCTACGCCTTCGCCCACGATAACGCCCACAATTACGCCCACGATCGCGCCAAGCGATTGCTCGCCCGCGCCCAGGTTGCGGGCGGGTGACCAGGCAGTGACCCTTCCGGGCCGCACCTATGAGGTCGAGACACCCTATTCTGACAGCGGCTTCGTGCCGCCTTGGTCGCCTGAAGCGGAGGATGTGTTTCCTCCATACACGATTGAGGCTGGCGTCAACGTGAGGATTTCATCAGACGCGACTTGTTTCGACAGCTCTTACTGGTATTCCGTATCCATTGGAACCCAGATCCAAGGCTACATGCGCGAAGGCAAAGACGGCGTCTATTTCCTGGAACCAGCGGGACTTTCACCGGAAGCCACTGCGTCGTTCACGCCGACTGCTTCGGCGACTCCGACATTTACGCCGAGCCCCACAGCGACGCTGGACGATACAGCGGACGAAGTCCCGCCGCTAAAACCTGGCGTGACGACCCTTGAGATTCCCGGTTCGTTGAAAGGGACACTTCCCGAGGGACACGAGTACGATGTGTATCAGTTCCGCCTGACCGAGGCGCGCACGGTATCGCTCCGCGTGCGCGCGCCGGACTTCAATCTGGCGCCGGGACTGACGCTGCGCCGCAGCGGCGACAGTGACGCTCTGGAGGAGGATGAAAACGTCATAGGCTATAATGTCGCCGAATTGGAGCAAGTCGCGCTGGACGCGGATCTGTACGAAATCAGCGTCTGGAGCGTCTTTGGCGGCGGCGCGTACGAGCTGGTAGCATTTGACGGCAGATTGGCGCCTCAGTCGCGTACTTACGCGTCACGGCCGATTATCTTTGGCAACAGGGTTCGCGGCGAATTGGAAACCATTCCGCGCACAGAGCGGAGTGTACCGACGGACCGCGACCGGTACATATTCTCTGCCGACGCCGATGACGCCGTAAGGATTGTAGTATCGGGTATTGACGGCGACAGGGCCCCAGGCGTCAGCTTGTATTCAGGCCAGAACTTTGATCTCAATTCCTTTGAACTCACTATAGTCAAAGCCGAGTTTAGAAACCGCCAGCGAGTTGAGTGGTTCATCCACACTCATCTACCTTCTGACGGAATCTATACAGTCGATATAGAGGGCGCGACGGACTCTGACTTGACGTATGAGCTGCTTGTAGCCTCCGACCGGAGCGTAGTGGAAGAGTACGACCGAGACGATCCGCGACGCATAGAAATTGGCGACAGCGCGACTGGCTCTCTAAGCGATGCCGACCCCGCCGACCGTTTCATCTTCGACGCCGACGGCGACGATGTCGTGGTCATCCAAATCTACCACGAGAGCGGCAACCTCGAACCCATCATCAACTTGCTCGACAGTAACGGCCGCGAGCTGACGTATATGGTTGACGACGAGATCACGGACGTCACCGGAGACGCCATCGTCCGCGGGCATATCACAGCGCGCATGCCGCGCGGCGGAACTTACACGATTCAGGCTCTGCGCAACAAAAACGATCAGTCCGGCGATTACCGATTGACGCTTGAATATGACCCGCAATTCCACGAGTCGGACGAGACGGACGAAACGGACGAATCCGATCAGTCGGACGAGACCGATCAGTCGGACGAGACCGATGAGGGAGGCGATACTGATGAGACTGGTGATGGGTCCGCCATTGTGGTCGGTTCCCGTCTGCCGCTACAACCGGCATGCGAACTCGGCGACGCGATTCGAGCAGCCAACCTAGATCGCGAAGTAGGCAGATGTCGCGCCGGTAGCGGCGCGGATGTCATCGCCCTGTTAACCAGCGTCACCCTGGAGGAGGAATTGCCTCCAATTACAACGAAGATAACGATCGGGGGAGGCACTCTATTGGGCAAAGCAGGAATCTCGTTGCCAATTATAGGGGGTGGCAAGAACCACATTAGTGGCGACGGGAAGTTTCCGATATTCACTGTAGAGAGCGACGGTGATCTCACGTTAATTGACGTGGAGCTTATAGATTCCCATGCGGATAGCTCTGAAGAGAGCGCAGTATGGAATCGGGGCAGGGTACTTCTGCAAGACGTAAACTTCAGGAGGAATGAAGGCGGATGGGGTGGAAGCATTGCGAACCGCGGCGATATTATAGTTGAAAAGGCGCACTTCGACAGCAACGAAGCATCCGCGATATACAACAGAAGTGGAAATGTCTTCATAGACAGAGCTACATTCTCCTACAATGACGAGCCCGCCATCTTCGACGACCGCTATAGCGCCTGCCTATACGTGACGGACCGGGCGGAAAGCATAAGGGCCGTGGGTCTATTTAGCGCGGATCCAGAATGCAAAAACTGCGTTTACGCCAATCTCCCGTACTGGGACATAAAACTTACGGCGCCCGGCTATTTGGGATCCTGGACGATACGTATAAACAAGGATGCTATCAGTGATAGGCTCCTCAGCAACGATTCGTGGTACAAGGAGAAGGTTGACCGTTGCAAAGTGTCGCGCTAGACACACAAGTATCCTTCGGACAATCACGTCGCGTATCCCGTGTTGATGGAAAAGTGTGTGGAGTCCGGAATGCACCTGATTCAGACTTGGGATTTACTTTCACTCGTTTGAGTTAACCAACCTTGAGCCACACTCTGCTAGCCACTCTCTCTTGGCCCGGCGATTCGCAAGGGCGGCGCCCACGCCAGGCGGCGCCCCCTTTTTATCCCCATTCACCGCTAACGCCGCGCCCTGCGCTGTGCTACAATACCGGCGTTTTGCCTCACAGCACACTTGCGGAGACACCCATGATCCTCGAAAAAACGCGCCTCATCGAGCCTTACTGCGGCAAGCTGGTCAACCTGCTCGTCCCGCGCGCGGAACTGGTCGAAAAGACGACCTACGCCAATTCCTTGCCCTACGTCCAGGTCAGCGCGCGCGTCGTCTGCGATTTGGAACTGCTGACGGTCGGCGCCTTTTCGCCCCTGCGCGGCTTCATGAACCAGGCGGATTTCCAAAGCGTGCTGGACACAATGCGCCTGACCGACGGCACGCTGTTTCCCATGCCTGTCACGCTGCCGATTGACCCGAATGGCCTGGCGCCTCTGGGCGGCGAAATCGCCCTGCGCGACAGCCGAAACAACATCCTCGCCATCCAGACCGTCGAAGAGATTTACGAGTGGGACCTGAAAGAGACGGCGACCAAAATTTTTGGGAAATACGACGCCCGCCACCCCATCATCGCCGAGATGCACCGCTGGGGCAAAGTCAATGTCGCCGGCCGCCTTGAAGTCTTGCAATTGCCGCCGCATCTGGACTTCGCCGAGCTGCGCCGAACGCCGGCCCAGACGCGCGCTGTACTGGAATCTTATGGCCGGCCAAACGTCGTCGCTTTCCAGACGCGCAACCCCCTGCACCGCGTGCACGAAGCGCTGACCAAACGCGCCGCCGACGATGTCGACGGCGTGCTGCTGCTGCATCCGGTGGTGGGCATGACGCAGCCGGGCGATGTCGACCACTACACGCGCGTGCGCGTCTACAAGACTTTGATCGACAACTATTACGAAGACGACCGCAGCCTGCTGTCGCTGCTGCCGCTGGCCATGCGCATGGGCGGACCGCGCGAAGCCCTCTGGCACGCGATTATTCGCCGCAACTACGGCGCCAACTATCTCATCGTCGGCCGTGACCACGCCGGCCCGGGAGCGGATTCTCAAGGCAAGCCTTTTTACGGGCCCTATGACGCGCAAGACCTGGTCATGCGTCACGCCGACGAGCTGGGCGTCCGACCCTTGCCCTTCACCGAGATGGTCTATCTGGAAGGCGAAGACCGCTACGAAGAGAGCGCGAAGCTGGCGCCCGACGCCAAAGTGCGCAAGATCTCCGGCACGGAAGCCCGCGAAGATTACCTGGGCAAAGGCGTGCCGCTGCCGCCCTGGTACTCGCGTCCCGAAGTGGCGCAGATCCTCGCCGAAACTTACCCGCCGCGCCATCGCCGCGGCGCCTGCCTCTGGTTCACCGGCTTGAGCGGCTCCGGCAAATCGACTACGGCCGAGCATATCGTCAACTTGCTGCTGGAGAAGGGGCGCAACGTCACCGTGCTGGACGGCGATGTCGTGCGCACGCACCTTTCCAAGGGGCTGGGCTTCAGCAAGGCCGACCGCGACACCAACATTCGGCGCATCGGCTACGTGGCGGGGGAGATTACGCGCCACGGCGGCCTGGTGATCTGCGCCGCCATCAGCCCCTATCGCGCCACTCGCCACGATGTGCGCAACCTGGTGGGCGCCGGCTTCCTGGAAATCCACATGGCCACGCCATTGGAATTCGTCGAAAAGAATGATGTCAAAGGCTTGTACGCCAAGGCGCGCCGCGGCGAAATCACGGGCTTCACCGGCATTGACGACCCATACGAGCCGCCGCTGAACCCGGATATCACGCTGACCGCGCAAGACACCACGCCCGAGGCCAATGCCCAAATCGTGGTCGATCGACTGGTTGAGCTGGGCTATGTTTTGAACGGTTAGCTAAGCGCGGGGGATTGGCCCGCCTCGTTGCCCGCGAACAGCCAGCGGCGGAAAGCCGCTTTCTCCACCTCTACGAAAAGCAGCACGAAGATCCCGGCTACGACGCTGACGGCCAAATGCGTCAAGTCGAGAGCGCGGGTGTCAAACAGTTCCTGGAAAAATGGCACATATACCACAAATAGCTGAAGCGCGAACGTGGACAGCACCGCCCAGAACATCAGGGGATTGCCCTTGACGCCGGCGCGCCAGAAGGTCGTCTGGTCGCCGGCGTGGATGGCCATCACCTGGAACATTTGCGTGAAGGCCAACACGGTGAAGGCGATTGTCCGCGGGACGCGCTCGGCCTGGGCAAGCAGATGCCGGCCGGGGTCCTTGCCGCCTTCGCCATGCCCTTCGAGGAAGCTCGCGCCGGCTTCGGCATCGGCGACCAGGAAGGCCGTTCGCTGTTCGGCCGTCCATTCATCCCATGCGGCCGGCGTCGCCGCCTCGCCGGCCAGGTCGACCACCGCCGCCCGCTCCAGCCGTTCCAGGCCCAGCGAGGGATTGAACGCGTCTAGGCCAATGGTTGTATATCCCCAGGCGTAGCTGATCAGGGTCAGAATCGCGATCAGGACGCCGACGATGGCGATGTGCAGGCCGGCGCCTTGGGCGAAGACGCTCTCGTTGGTGGGGCGCGGTCGCCGCCGCATGACGCCTTCTTCGGCCGGCTCGAATCCCAGGGCGATTGCCGGCAAGCCGTCCGTCACCAAATTGATCCAGAGGATCTGAATCGCCAGCAGCGGAATCGGCATGTTTATCAGAAGCGCCACAAACATAACCAGGATTTCGCCGACATTCGAGCTGAGCATGTACTTGATGAACTTCTTGATGTTGTCGTAAATGGCGCGGCCTTCTTCAATCGCGGCGACGATTGAGCGGAAGTTGTCGTCGGTCAAGATCATCTCCGAGGCGCCTTTGCTGACATCGGCGCCGGTGATGCCCATGGCCACGCCGATATCGGCTTGCTTCAGCGCCGGCGCGTCATTCACGCCATCACCGGTCATCGCCACGATTTTGTCTTGCTCCTGCAACACTTGCACCAACCGCAGCTTGTGCGCGGGCGAGACGCGCGCGAAGCACGATGTCCGTTGCAGCGCCACTTCAAGTTCGGCGTCGCCCATGTCGTCCAGGGCGCTGCCGGTGATCGCCCGTTGCCCGGTGTCAATAATGCCCAGGTCGCGCGCAATCGCCTCCGCCGTCAAGGCGTGATCGCCGGTGATCATGATGGTGCGGATGCCGGCTTCTCGCGCGCGTTGCACCGCCACCTTGGCCTCGGGCCGCGCCGGGTCCAATATGCCGATCAAGCCGATCAATTCCAGGTCGCGCTCGATCTCGGGCGTGATTTCGGTCGGCAGCTCATCCAGCGGGCGCCAGGCGATTCCCAGCACGCGCAAGCCGTCATTCGCCATGGTATTGACCCGCTGCTGCCATCGGCTGCGCCCACTCTCGCTCAGGGCGACCACGGCGTCCGGCGTCTGTTCGCTCTCTGACCAATCGATGAGCCGGTCCGGCGCGCCCTTGGTTATGACAACATATTTTGCGTCGGGGAATAACTGCTGCGCCGTATCGCTCCGTACCTCATGCACGGTTGTCATCGCCTTGCGCTCGCTGCTGAAGGGCAATTCCGAAACGCGCGGCATATCCTGCTCGAGCCGCTCGCGCGTGAAGCCGATTTTTTGCGCCGCCACCAACAGGGCCGCCTCGGTGCTGTCGCCTACTACCTTGACCTGGTTGCCGGCGTCTTGCGTTTCCAGATAAACATTGGTCGAAAGCGCCATCGCTTTGAGCATGCGCTGCGCGGCTTCGTCATTTTCGGCATTGACCGGCTTGCCAAGGTTAGCCGGGTCGCGCGTGCCCAGGGACACCAGATCGCCCTCCGCGACGTAACCGGCGCCTTCGACGCGGATATCGTCGTGACGCGGCAGCACCAGGTAGGTGGCGGTCATTTCGTTTTTTGTCAGTGTGCCTGTCTTGTCCGAGCAAATCACGGTGACCGAACCCAGGGTTTCCACAGCGGGCAGTCGGCGTATCAGGACATTGCGTTTGACCATGCGGTTGGCGCCCAGCGACAAGCCGATGGTCACCAGGGCCGGCAACCCCTCAGGCACAGCCGCCACCGCCAAGCTGATGGCGATGAGGAACATCTGCTCGGCCGGGATGCCCTGGATCAGGAAGCCGACGAAAAAGACAATCGCCACTACGATTAAAGCCGCTGTCGCCAGGATGTGCCCCAGATGATTGAGTCGGCGCTGCAGGGGCGTGGCGCCCCCTTGCACTTGCAACAGCATGGTGGCGATATTGCCGATTTCGGTTTGCAGGCCAGTCTGCGTGACGACCATTTCTCCGCGTCCGTAATTGACCGCCGTGCCCATATACGCCATGTTCGTCCGGTCGCCAATGGGCACGGCGCCTTCGGTCGAAATCGAGTTCGTGCTTTTTTCCACCGGCACCGATTCGCCGGTCAGCGCCGCTTCTTCGATCTGCAAGTTAATCGATTCGATCAGCCGCCCGTCCGCCGGTATGCGATCGCCTTCGCCGATCAACACGATGTCGCCCGGCGTCAGCTCCTCAGCGCTGATCTCGCGTATCTGCCCGCCGCGGCGAACGCGCACCTGCGGAACCTGCAGACGGCTGAGCGCCGCCAGGGCTTGCTCGGCCTGGTATTCTTGATAGATACCCAGCAAGGCATTCAGCGCGACAATGGCGAGGATGACGATGACATCCGTGGCTTCGCCCAGAAAAGCGGATATGATGGCGGCCACGATCAGCACGATAACCATGACATCGGTGAACTGGCTGATTATCAGCTGGAACCAATTGACGCCGTCGTCGCTGGGCAAGACATTCCTGCCGTATCGGCCCTGACGCTCGGCCGCGTCGCCGTCGCTCAAGCCCTTGGCGCCGTCAACGTCCAGGTCTGCCAACACCTGGCTGATGCCTTGCCGATAAGGTTCCGCCATCATAGTGATTTCCTTGAACGCGGCATGTGATTTGCTCTGTTTCCCTTTCCTGGCGAACTCAAGCGCGCCCGCACGCTGCTAAGTCTGATTGAAGGCATTGTACCGCAAATCAGCCAGGGGCGAAGTCGCTCTCCGCGCCAAGCCGGCCGCGCGGCGATATGCAACCGGCTTTGGCTATTGTCAATGTATCTGTTTCTGTCTAGTATCGTTGCGCATTGACCAGGTCCAGACACGCGATCCCGCCTTATGAAAACGATTGATTTGCGCAGCGACACCGTTTCTCACCCCACGCCGGCCATGCGTGAAGCCATGGCGCGGGCCGAAGTTGGCGACGACGTCTACCACGACGACCCGACGGTCAACCAGCTGGAGGCGGATGCGGCGGCGCTGCTGGGCAAAGAAGCCGCCGTCTTCGTCACCAGCGGCACGCAAGGCAACCTCTGCGCGCTCTTGGCCCACTGCAATCGCGGCGAGTCCATCATCATCGGCGACACGTCGCATATCTTTCGCTACGAGCAGGGCGGCATGGCCCAGCTAGGCGGCATCTTGCCGCATACCGTTCCCGTGCAGCCCGACGGCACGCTGCGTCTCTGCGATCTGGAGAGCGCCATCAATCCGGATGACGAACACAAGCCGGTGACGCGCCTGGTCGCCCTGGAGAACACGCACAATATGGCCGGCGGCATGCCCTTGTCTTCCGAATACACCGCTCACGTGGCCGATTTCGCGCGGCGCAATCAGTTGCTGTTTCATATCGACGGCGCCCGCATATTCAACGCGGCGGCCGCCCTCGGCGTGGATGTTAAGGCGCTGACCGAAGGCGCCGACTCGGTCACATTCTGCTTGTCCAAAGGGCTCTGCGCGCCGGTAGGCTCTGTCCTGGTCGGCGGCCGCGACTTCATCCGCCGGGCGCGGCGCGCGCGCAAAGTCCTGGGCGGAAGCCTGCGCCAGGCGGGCATCCTGGCGGCGGCGGGGCTGGTCGCGCTGCATACAATGCGCGATCGCCTCAGCGACGATCATGGCAATGCGCATCTGCTGGCCGAAGGGCTGAGCGAAATACCGGGCGTCTGCCTCAAGGGCCAGAACACCAACTTTGTTTTCTTTTCCCTGGCTGACGATGCCGGCCTCTCGCTGGACGAGTTTGTCGGCGCATTGCAGCGCGACTACAGTATTCTCATGTCGCCATACAGCGGGGAACGCGGGCTGATTCGCTTGCGCACCCACTACTGGATAGACCGCGCGGCTATCGACAAGGTGATTGCGGCGGTGGGCGCCCTGCTGTCATGATGCCGGAAGCGCCCTTCGATCCGCTGCGAGACGCCAAGGATCGACCGGCTCGCAAGTCGGTCTCGCCCGAGCCGGTCGCGCCGGCGAATAGCGTTGATAGCGCGGAAGCAGACGAAGCGCGAACCGCCGTCGCCGGGCGGGTGCGCTATCGCGGCGCCGGCGATCCTCTCTTCGGATTCATCATCGCCGCCGCGCTCAGCGTCGGTCTGACGCCCCTGCTGCCCGATAGCGTCGAATTACGCTATACCTTGGCCTGGGGCGCCCTGGCCGGCGTCAGCGTCCTGTCCTGGCTGCTCGGCAATATGGAGCGCATCGGGCAAGAGCGCCCGGAAAACCTGGGCTGGGGCATCTTGTACGCCCTCATGTTGGGCATACCTTTTCTGGTGTTCCTCAGCCGGATAGTGCTTTCGCCGGCTGCTGACCGCCTCTTTCCCGGCATGTCTTCGGGCAGCCTGCTGGCTTTTCTGGTATTTGTCATGCCCATCGCGGAGACGCTGTTTTTCCGCGGCTTGTTACAGGGTCAGTTGGCGTTCTGGCTGGTGGGCCTCTTGGCTACTGTATGGAATATCGTGCTCTTCTTCCCGGTGATGTGGGGCGCGGTCACCGAGCTGCCCGCGGTCACAAGCGTGATCGTCGTCCTGCTGCTGATGATGAACTTGCTCTTCGTCTACGTGCGCGAACGCAACGGCTTGGCCGCGGCCTGGGTCTGCCAGATCGTCGCCAATTTGATCATCCTCTACATTCCCTTCTTGCAGTAGCCGAGGCCAAGCGAAAGGCTAAACCGCGACGCTGTCGTCACGGCTTTTGCTTTCATCTGCGAGGGAAACTCGTCGCTATGCTACTCGGCCAGGTGCTCCAGCGGATCCGGCTTGGGCATGGGAATGAACAGTCCCGCGGCGAAGATGGCAAGCGCCCCGGCGACAAAACCGCCGATATGCGCCCAGTGCGCCACATCCGTCTCCACGCCGACCCAGCCGATATGTTGTAAAACATCCATCAGCAGCCAGTAGCCCAGAAAGACGACCGCGGGCAGCTTGACCGTCCAAACAAAAGGCCGGAAGAAACCCAGCATAGTCCGCACTTTGGCTCTGGGCTTTAGCACGAGGAAGCCGCCCATCACGCCGGCGATCGCGCCGCTGGCGCCGATGACCACGCCGGTGTCTGTCACAGTACATACTGTATTGCCGAAGGCGACGTGCGCCATCGTGGCCACAATTCCAAAGCCCAGATAGGCGAATGCGAACTTGACGCTGCCCAGGTAACGCTCCACCAAGCCGCCGAACAAGAAGAGGAACCACATATTGCCCAGGACATGCGCCGCGCTGGCGTGCAGGAAAAGACTGCGGAAGCCGTCCAGACCGGTGGTGAGCAGCGACTGCTCGCCGATCTTGCAAACTTCCAGGCCGTAATTCTGCAGCGCCGCCTTGAGGAAGCCGTCTCCTTTGGCGTCCACCGACAACTCCCAGAGGAAGACCAGCAAGTTGATCGCGATGAGAACGATTGCCGCCTTGGGAATGGTCTTGTCCCGCCCGACCACGGTTGTGGGAAACATATCGAGGCCCTCGCTCGTCTTGTTGGCTATTACGTTAGCACAGGCTTTGAGTTTCGCGCAAGTCTACCCGCCCGCCCGCGCAAATAGCTTTGCAGCAAACGGCGTCGTGCTCCACTGTCCGTCGAAATCGGTAGGGGCGATTCGGTGAATCGCCCACACAGCCGCAACGCAAACAGGCGCGAGCCTTGGCTCGCCGACACGCTTGCCTGCAATGATTTTTGTTTGAGAGACTTTTGGTCCCCATCCCTCATTTTGGGGGAGGGGGATGGGG
>VXLV01000091.1 GCA_009841405.1 Chloroflexota bacterium
CCCGGCCGGGGGGTGGGGGTGTGAAGGTCTTGCTGCGCGGCATAGGGCGCTCGGCGATGTCTTGCAGCAAACCGCCGTGCCCCATCGACACCAGATTGGCGCGCGTCAAGCGTTCGCCGCTGAGCAGGCGCGGCAGGATCCAGTCGATGACATTGGTCTTGGGCGACTTGATGCAGCCTGGCGCGCCTACGACCGGCGTCTCGCCCAGGTAGCCCATCATCAGCAGCGTGCCGGGGTCGACCGGCACGCCATGCAGCGTGATGCTGCCGCCGGCCAGCAGCAACGCCGAGGGCACGACATCCTCACGGTCGATGATCGCTGAGACGCTCGCGACGAGTATCAAGTCGGCGGGCGGGGCAGTGTCCACGCGCCCCTCGGCCTGCGCGCGGATCGCCTGCGCGACCGACTCGGCATCGTGGGCGGTATAAGTCGGCGCGAGCAGTTGGCTGCCCCAGCCTTCGATTCGCCGCCGCACGGGTTCGTGAAAGCTCCGCAGCAGGCGCTCGCGCGTCGCCTCGGCGCCAGACACGATAAGCGCGACGCGCATGGCTTGCAGCGGGCGCAGCTGCAAGACAGCGGCGCCGGCTTCGGCGATGCGCTCGACATCGACAACGCGCGCGGCCGGCACGCCGAAAGGCACGACTTTGACCAGGGCCACCATCTCGCCCGCGTCCACCAGGCTGTAGGCGCGCCGCGTCGCGATGGTGATGCCGTCGTAGATATTGTTGATCAGCTCCAGCGCCGGCGCGTTGACGTGCAAGACGCCGCGCTCGGCCGCGGTGAGGTTGGCGCGGCCCACGCCCGGCGCGCGCATCCGCACCTGTGGACCAGCCACCACCGCGCCGATTCGGGCGGCCGCTTCATCCTCGTGCAAGTCGGCGCCGCTTAATTGCGCGACGGTAATGCGCGCCAGGCCGCGCTGTCGCAGGCGGTCAATATCATCCGCGCTCAGCCGGCGGCCTTTGTTGAAGATCATCTTGCCGGCGTCGTCATAGAGCTTATGCGCCAGGATGCCGCCAGCAGCCTCGTCCAGCGCAACCTCGCCGAACTTCATGGCGCCGGCCTCGCCTGATCCGGGCGCGCGCCGCTGCGCACAGCGATGATCTCCGCCAGGATGCAGACCGCGATTTCTTCCGGCGTGCTCGCGCCGATGTCGATCCCGATCGGCGTGCGAATCCGTGCGATCAATTCGTCGCTGAGGCCAGCTTCCTTCAGCCGCGCGACCCGCTGCCGATGCGTCCGCCCGCTGCTCAAGACGCCCACATAGGGGATATTCGCCGGCAGCGCCGTGATCAGCGCCGGGTCGTCGATCTTGGGGTCATGCGTGAGCACCGCCAGATACGTGCTGCGGTCAAGGCCGAGCTGCGGCAGCGCCTTGTCGGGATAGCTGTGCAAGATATTGGCCGCGTCCGGAAAGCGCTCTTTCGAGGCAAAGGCGGCGCGCGGATCTACGATTGAGACGCGAAAACCAACCTGAGTCGCCATCGCCTGCAGCGGGATCGAGACGTGCACCCCGCCGATGAGGATCAGATGCGGGCGCTCGACCTGCATATCGACCATCACGCGCGTCTCGCCCTCTTCGTCGACCGCATTAAACGTGACGATGCCGCTCTTGCTGCAATCCGCCGCCGCCGCTTTCAGCCGCGCCAGTGTCTCGTCCGGCAGCGCTTGGGACTTGTAAAGTACATCGCCCGCGCCGTCCAGCAAGACCTTCTCGCCGATGCAGGCGCCCTCCATCACTGTGACCGTCACGCCGTACTTGTCGCGCTCCGCCAGTTTGGCCAGCGCGTCCCACCACCGCGCGTCCAGCGGTTCGACGAATACTTCGATGCTGCCGCCGCAGGTCAAGCCGACTTCCCAGGCCATGTCATCGGCCACGCCAAACTTGAGCAGGCGCGGTTTGCCGTCATTCAAGCCGGCCAGCGCTTCTTCCACGACCGCGCCTTCCACGCAGCCGCCGCTGACGGAGCCGGTCATCGCCATTTCGTTGGTAATGCCCATCTTGGCGCCTTCGCGGCGCGGCGCGGAGCCCCAGGTCTTGACAACAGTCGCAAGGGCGATGGACCGCTCTTCCGCTTGCCAGCGCTTCATTGTTTCGAGGATGTCACGCATGGCGCCTCCTTGGTAATCGGGCGACTCACAGAGCCGCCCCTACAACTCGCATGAAGGCGCATCAGGCCAAATAGCGCTTGCGATAGGGTTCGGCGCTCGGCCGGCCCTTGAGATTTTGCAGCGCCTTGACGATGACCTCGAGATTCGACAAATTCGTGATGGGCAAGAAGTCGTGCACATAGGGCAATAGCGCCTGCGCGCCGCGAGTCAGCGGCTCGTACTCGGGCACATCCAGCAGCGGATTGAGCCAGATCAGCCGTTTGCACGCCAGCCGCAGCCGCGTCATCTCCCGATGCAGCAGCGGGATATCGCCCCGATCCCAGCCGTCGGTGATCAAGATGACGATGGCGCCGCGGCCCAATACCCGCCGCGACCAGACCCAGTTGAAGCGATGCAGGCACTCGCCCGTCATCGTGCCGCCGCCCCATTGCAAGACAGTCTGCCCGATATCTTCCAAGGCGTCGTCCACATTCTTCTGGCGGATCTGCCGCGTTATTCGCGTGATGTCGGTGCTGTAGACGAAAGACTCCACTTGATAAAGCGAGCCCGCGAGCGTGTGCATGAAGTGCAGCAAGACACGCGTATAGCGCTCCATGCTGCCGCTGATATCGCAGAGCAAAACGACCGGACGCGGCTTGTCCTTGCGACGATGCGTCGGCAGGCGCGTCACATCGCCTTGCCTGCGGATCATGTCTTTCATCAGGCGGCGCATATTGATCTGCCGCCCGGCGCCGTTTGCGAAGCGGCGCGTCCGGCGCATGCCCAGCGAATCCGGCATCTTGGCGATCATGCGTTTGGCCATCTCAAGCTCTTCCGCGGTCATATCCGCGAAGTCCTTATTCCGCAGTCGTTCTTGCCGGCTATACGTCGGCACGAGCGCGATCATGCTCGAATCCAACTCATCGGCGGAAGCGCCGTTTTCGCTCGGGCTCGCCTCCAGCGGCGGCAAGAACTGCGTCTTCTTCTTGCGCCGTTCCTCGCCCAGCGATTGCAGGTTCAGAGTCGTGAAGCCATCCGAGGGCCGCCGCCAAAACAGATCAAAGGCTTCGTCAAAATAGTCGATCTCATTTCTGTGCGTCACCAGGTGCGCCCGCAGCGTGTAATAGAAGTCTTGCTTGCGCCCCAGCTGAATATGCGCCAGCGCCCGGCCCACGTCCATCATGCGATTCGGCGTGACATTCATGCCCAGCGCCCGGCACACGCGCCCGAACAGGATCAGGTTATGCGTCAGCTTGCCGCCGCGATAATCATGCGGGTCTTCCGCAGGACCGAGGTAGAGACTGTTTATGGGCGGATCGTTGGACATGGCGTTTCAAGCCCTCACTCTAAATCCCTTTCCCAAAATGGGAGAGAGACTTTTGCAGTCCGCGGCGGCTGCGCAATTGTCCTTTGCGTTTGAACTCGTGGCGGAGTTCTGTCATCTTTACCTGCCGCATTATCTTTTGCTCCCCTTCCCTGATGATTCGGGGAAGGGGCCGGGGGATGGGGTAGACACAT
>VXLV01000020.1 GCA_009841405.1 Chloroflexota bacterium
CGCCAGAGGTAGACCCTTGCCGGTGGCGACCAGGGCGTCGCCGGGCCCGGCCCGGGCCGGGGGGGTTTTGACAGATGACGCCGCGACAGTGTCTTTTAAACAATAGCGCGCCCACCCTCAAAAAGGGGACGGCGGGTGGGGGGTGGGGTTAGGGGTGGGGGTATGACCATGCCACCTGCATTGCTTACCACATCGCTGGTCAACACCATCCAGATCGGCAGCCTCTACGCGCTGATGGCGCTGGGCATCACGCTCACCTTCAGCGTCATGAAACTGCCCAATTTCGCGCACGCCGAGTACATCACAGTTGGCGCTTTCGCCGCGCTGATTGTATCGCTCTCCGGCAACGTGAATCCTCTGCTCATTATGCTGGCCGCTTTTATCGTCGGCGCCCTGGTCGCGCTAATCAGCCATGTCACCGTATTCAAACCGCTTGAAGGGCGCGAAGTGTCCTTTTATACACTCATCCTGTCATCATTCGCCGTCGGGCTGATTCTGCGTTACATCCTCTTCATGATTGCGGATTATTACAACCTCTTTGACACGCGAATTCGCATCCCTTTGCAGATCATCCTGCGCGAGGGCTATTTGATCCTGACCAATATCTTCTTCTGGGTCGTACCCAGCAGCATTCTGCTGGTCCTGGCGCTGACGCTGCTGCTGAACCGCACGCCCCTGGGCCGGGAGATGCGCGCGTTGGCGAACAATCCCGGGCTGGCGCGCGCCATCGGCATCCCGGTCGAACGCGTCAAAAACACAAGCTGGCTGCTGGTAGGCGGCCTGGCGGGCGTGGCTGGCGCGCTCTGGGGTTTGCAGACGGCCGTCAGCCCGCTGATGGGCTGGGCGGCGATCATTTCGGTATTCGCGGCGGCGATCCTGGGCGGCTTGTCCAGCTTCACCGGCACAATCCTGGGCGCGTATGTCGTGGCCTTCTCCGAAAATACGGTCATGCTGTTTCTCAATTTCAACTTCGGCCTCGACCTGGCCTACAAGCCGGCTATCCCCTTCATCATCATCATCGCCGTGCTGCTGATCCGCCCGAAGGGTTTCACCGAGCTGATCAAGCGCGGCGGGGACTTGCAGCGATGATCAATATCGACATCGGCGCGACCGCTGTCGCTATCCTGACGCTCTTCGGCATCTACAGCTTAATGGCCATCAGCCTGAATCTGGAGTATGGCGTGGCCGGCGTGCCCAACTTCGGGCAGGCGCTCTTCATCTCCATCGGCGCTTACACAGCCGGCGTGACGTATACGCGCATCCTGCCGCTGCTGGCCGGGCTGGAGAGCGTGCACCCCTGTGGCCCGACCATGGGCCAGGCGCTGCAACTGCGCTCGGAAGTGATGGCGGCGCAGCCCGTCGCCGGCTTCATCAACCTGGCGCTCACATTCTTGATCGCCGCGATTCTGGCGGGCGCGGTCGGTTTCGCCGTCTCCTATGTGACGCTGCGGCTAAAGGAGGAATGGTTCCTGGCGCTGGTGCTGCTGGTCGGCGGCGAGACCGTGCGCATCGTCGTGCGCGGCGCCGATGACCTGATCTGCTCCCACAACGGCATTTCCGGCATCGCGCAGCCATTCTATTTCCTGGGCGACGCGCGCAGCAGCTCCGTACTATTCATGCTGCTGACGCTGGCGCTGGCGCTGGTCGCCTACGTCTACAGCCAGCGGCTGACGCATTCGCCGTTCGGGCGCATGTTGAAGGGCCTACGCGAAAACGAAGACGTCACGCGCGGCCTGGGCAAAGGCATCTCGTTGGCGCGTGCGCAAATCATGCTGATCGGCTCCGCGATTGCGGCGGTCGGCGGCGTGCTCTTCGCGCTGAACACGGGTTTCGTCAATACCAACGACTATGTCGTCACGCTGACGCTGGATGTCTGGGTGATGGTGGTGCTGGGCGGCATCGGCAACAACCGCGGCGCATTGCTGGGCGCGGCGCTGATCGCCATCCTCGATCGCTTCACGCAAGTGGGGGCGATCGCGCTGAATATGAGCGGCTCGCCCATAGAATTCAACTATGTGCGCTTCATCGCCTTTGGGGTCATCTTGCTGCTGATGCTGCGCTATCGCCCGGCCGGGTTGCTGCCGGAATCGCCGCTGACGACTAATGCGCATGCTGTAGCGCGACGGATAAAGGCAACTGAGCCCATCTCAAAGCGAGCATAAACCAATGCACATGGAAATCAAAGCGACAGCGCAGTTAAACGACGATGAGACGGGTGCGCTAAAGGCGTTAAGCGCTGCCGTTTATCCACCCAAACCAGGCGCGGCCAAGAATCCCTCGCCGATAAAATGGGCGCGTCCCCAGTGGAGCGTTCTGCTGCGGAATGCGGATTCTCAGCTTGTTTCTTATGTGGGCGCCTTGACTCGACTTGGCTTGTGTGACAATCAGGAGTGCCTGATCGGCGGAATCGGCGGCGTAAAAACACACCCGACGCAACGCGGCAAAGGTTATGCCAAAGTGGGGATCAAGCAGGCGACCGATTTTTTGCGCCGAGAGTTGGGCGTTGATTTCTCGCTGCTGGTCTGCCGCGCCGATCTGATGACCTATTATCAAGGCCTTGGCTGGAGCGCCTTTGCCGGGGATACCCTAGTGCGGCAAAATGGCTCAAAGACGATATTCACCTGGAACAAAGTCATGGTTAAGCCCGCCGCTAAAGCCGAACCGCAATGCGCGATGCTGGATCTATGCGGTCTGCCCTGGTGAGTTCGCCAGCATTGCCTCAGCAGCATAGACGAAAGAAATCGAGATTAATGACCCTGCTGGAACTGCATCACGTGCGTAAAGACTTCGGTGGCTTGCGCGCCGTGGACGATGTGTCGCTGAACGTGCCAGAAGGCGCCATCGTCGGCTTGATCGGCCCCAACGGATCGGGCAAAAGCACGCTGATCAACCTTATCGCCGGCAGCGAAACGCTCACGGCCGGCCGTGTCGTCTTCGCCGGCCAGGACATCAGCGACTTCACGCCCGACGCCGTCTACAACACCGGCATCGCCCGCGGTTATCAGGAGCCGGCGCTCTATTTCAAGATGACCGTGCTGGATAATGTCCTGCTGCCGGTCAAGGAGCAGCGCGGCGAGAAACCCTGGCACGCGCCCCGCTGGGGCAGTTGGCAGCGGGAAGAAGCGGCGGGCGCCGAGCGCGCCATGGAGGCGCTGGAGCAGGTGCAGCTCGGCGAGCACTACGCCACGCTGGCGGCCGACCTGTCCGGCGGGCAGATGAAATTGCTCGAGATCGCCCGCGCCTTGATGGGCACGCCCAAGCTGCTGCTGCTGGACGAGCCGACGGCTGGCGTGGCGCCCAAACTGGCGTACGAGATCTTCGAGCAGATCGCCCGCCTGCGCGCTGAATACGGCATCACCTTCCTGATCGTCGAGCACCGGCTGGAGATCTTGTTCGATTTCGTCGACACGGTTTATGTCATGCACCTGGGCAATCTGTTGGCGCAGGGCGCGCCGGCCGAAATCGTCGCCGACGCTACCCTGCGCGAGGTGTATTTTGGGGAATAACTGGTCTACCCCACCCCCCAGCCCCCTCCCCGAATCATCAGGGAGGGGGAGACGGTATATCAGCGAGGTTTCGAC
>VXLV01000013.1 GCA_009841405.1 Chloroflexota bacterium
TTCTATGATGGACGCTTTCTTGGTGAGGCGCCTGTGCCATATCTCGTTTCGCCTTCTTTCGCGGTTAGGCCCCACCACCCTTGTGGGGGAGGGGTTTGGGGTGGGGGCCATTTATACCAGATAAATCAGGGTGAAGAGCATAATCCAGACCACATCGACAAAGTGCCAGTAGAGGCCGAACATTTCGATGCCTATGGGGTTGTTGTCGTAGTGACCTTTGGCGCCGCGCCGCATCACCTCCAGCGCCCAGAGCACGCCGACGAATACGTGCGCGCCGTGGAAGAAAGTCGGGGCGTAGAAGCGCATGCCGAAGGTGCTCCAGGCGGAGGCGTCGTCAAAGCCAAGCACGATGCCCAGATGCGCCAATTCGCTGTATTCGACGTATTGGCCGCCCAGGAATACGATCCCGCCCAGCGCCGTCAAGCCGATCCAGCGCAGCATGCCGTTGCGATTGCCCTGCTGCATCGCCCGCAGTCCCATCACCATGAAGAAGCTGCTGGCCAGCAAGACGAAGGTATTGGCGGTCACCAGGGCGACGCCCAGCTCGTCATGCGCCTGCGCCACGATGTCTTTCTCGTTGATGCGAAAGATGATGTAACCCACGATCATGATGGAGAAGATGACGATCTCCGACGCCAGGTAGAGCCAGACGCCGAGCTTCATGTTTTCGTTATGTTCTTCTTCGCTGATATGCCCGTGATCGTCGTGGGCGGCTGCCGCATGCAGCGTGTCCGCTGTCAATTCTGCCATGTCTGCTTTCTCACCTTACTTTTGATAGCCAATGGCGCGCGGGATAGCGCGGATGACGCTGACAACGCCGCCAGCGATTTTGCCCGCCTCGCGTATGGGCACGATTTGCGTGCGTTGGCCGTCGGTCGGGTCGATCTCCTTGACCTCGCGCACGCCGCGGTGCGCCAGGTAGAAAAATACTGCGATGCCGCCGGCCGCCAGCGCCAGCGAGACGAACATGACGAGGATGAATCCTAGCAGCACGGTGAATTGGCTCGTGCCGGCAATGGTCTGGTTGGCAAAGTCTTCCGGCGGCAAAACCAATCCCAGCACCTCTTGAATGGGAATGATGAAGTCGCCGAAGCCGTTGGCGAAGAAATCGGCGTTTGGCTCGGTCGCGACGCGCAAGCCCAAGCCGTGCGGCAGCAGCGCGAAGGTGAAGAGCACAATCGTCGTGACAACGGCGATGGTCAGCACCAGGAAGAGCTGGCCGGCGTAGAATGCCATCGTCTGCCACAAGCAGGAGACGGCCATCAGCAGCGCGCCCAGCGTGCCGGGCAAGCCCGCGATCGTGATCAGCAGGATGCGCCAAACGAGGAAGATTGCCAACCACAAAACAAGCCAGACTGCATTCACGACCCAGTTGATCAGGAAGAAACTCACCTGGAGATAGGGGAAACGCCAGGGTTTCGGCGTGTCGTTAATGAGCGCCCAAGCCAAGTCCCAGCACCACTTGCCGGCGCGGAAGACCGAGCCCGACGTGCGCAGCGCGAATTCTTTTTCGGGCGCTTCTTCCTCGTGCTCTTCTACGTGTTCGCCATGCTCGCTCATCTTGGGGTCGAAGGCGCCGACGCCCCACATGAAGGTCGCCATCGAGACGAAGGCCGCCAGGACCAGCCCAACCTGCGCGCCTTCGCTGGAGTCCGCGCTCATCCAGACCGGGTCCATATTTTGCCAGGTACGCAAGGCGTAGACGATGGCGAGAGAGGCGATGAAGCCCACGATCAGCGCCGGTATCGCCCGGCCGAGTCCCGGTTTGTCCATGTCCTGTTACTCCCTTTGCCGCTGCGCGAGCCGAGTATACCACCGCTATCCAATACGAAAAGTTATAGTCGCGCCGTCAGCGAATCCAGTACAGCACGGCGTAAAACAGCAGCCAGGCGACGGTGACGAAATACCAGAGCTTCACCGTGCCCTCCACCGGCCAGGAATCGCGCGGGTCGCCGCTGTAGCTGCCGCGCGCTCCGTTGCGGTACACGCGCAGCATCACCGCCAGAATCGCCAGCGCGTGCGCCAGGTGGAAGCCCGTCATCAGGCGCATGGTGATGCCGTATTGCGTCGCCAGCGCCGCTTCCGACACGGCGGCGAACTCCAGCGCGATTATCGCCATGAAGACGAGGCCGAGCGCCATCGCCAGGCGCCAGCTCATCAAGAAGAGCGCCGAATTGCCCAGGCGCAATCCTTGCCAACCCCGCCGAGCCAGCACAGCGCTCAGCAGCAGCGCAAGCGTCGCGGCGCTCGGCAGCAGCGGGTCAAATGGCGCGACGCCCGCCGGCGGCCACTGAGCGTAGCTGAAGCGCAACTGCCAATTCACGACGATCAGCGCCAGAAAGACCATGATCCAACTCGCCTGGAAGATCGTCATGCCCAGGCGGTTGTTCTTCAGGCGCATCTCGGCATCGCGGTCGCTGCCGAATTTCGCCTTCTCCTGGCGGTCCACGTAGCTGGTCATGATCTCAGTCGTTCCAATTTAGTCGTGCGAAAAATGACTGGAAGTCTTAAGCGAGCGCGGGCGAGCCACCGGCTCGCCCCTACCGACATTCGATGATTTTGGGGATTGCGTTGAAGGGGCCATCGTTTTCATTACTTTCTTGGTATTACTTGATTGCGCTTTCTATTCGAGCTAGCTGTTGTCCGTTGCCGGAGGTTCGGCGTCGAAGGCCGCGTCAACGGCGTCCAGGTAAGCGGCGGAGGCTTCGGTGCCGTAGCCGTAAGGATCTTCGAAGGGAATGGGATCTTCGGCGAAGTTGGTGACCGGCGGCGGCGATGTCGTCGCCCATTCCAGCGTCAGCGCGCGCCAGGGGTTTGCCCCGGCGACGGGCCCGCGAAAGTAGGAGTGAATGACATTGTAGACGACGATGAAGGTCGAGAAGCCGAGCACAAAGGCCGAGAAGCTGATGACCTGGTTCCAGTCGGTGAAGTTGGGGTCGTAGACGGCAACGCGCCGCGGCATGCCCAGCATGCCAACGATGTGCATGGGGAAGAAGGTGAACAGGAAGCCGAAGTAGGTGAAGGCGAAGTGAATCCGCCCCAGGCGTTCGTTCATCATGCGCCCGGTGACTTTGGGGAACCAGTGATAGAGCGCGGCGTAGATGGCGAAGACGCTGCCGCCGAAGAGCACAAAGTGGAAATGGCTGACGACGAAATAGGTGTCGTGCACGTGAATGTCGAAAGGCAGGGCGGCCAGCATGACGCCGGTGATCCCGCCGATCACGAACATGGACATAAAGCCCAGCCCGAATAACAAGGCGCTGGTGAATCGCATCTTGCCGCCCCAGACTGTGCCCAGCCAACTGAACATCTTGATGCCGGTGGGCACGGCGATGATCATGGTCGTGATCATGAAGGGGATGCGCAGCTCCGGCTGCAAGCTGGTGAACATGTGATGCGCCCAAACGGTGAAGCCGACGAAGGCGATGCCCATGCTTGACAGGCCGACCATGCGATAGCCGAAGACCGGCTTGCGGCAATGGATGGACAGCACCTCGGAGAGAACGCCCATGCCCGGCAGCACCATGATGTAGACGGCCGGGTGGCTGTAGAACCAGAAGATATTCTGCCAGAGCAGGACATCGCCGCCGCCGGCAGCGTTGAAGAAGGTCGTGCCCGCCACGCGATCCAGCAGCAGCAGGGTCAGGGCGCCGGCCAGGAAGGGCGTCGCCATGACGGCGATGATGCTGGTCGCCAGGACCGCCCAGCAGAGCAGGGGCATGCGCCAGATGGTCATCTGCGGCGGGCGCATATTCAGAATCGTCACGATGAAATTGATCGAGCCCATGATCGACGAGATGCCCAGCAGATGCGCGCCCAGCGCCCAGAGCGTTTGCCCGTCGCCGCTGAAGAGCGTGGACAGGGGCGGGTACGAGGTCCAGCCGGCTTCGGCCGGGGTGACGAAATAGCCCAGCAGCACGACGATGGCCGCAGGCGGGATCAGCCAGAAGGCGAAGGCGTTGAGCCAGGGGAAGGCCATATCCTTGGCGCCCAGCTGCAAGGGCACGACGAAATTGCCGAATGCCGCCCACATGGGAATGATGAAGAGGAAGATCATGATGGTGCCGTGCATGGTGAAGAGGCTGTTATAGGCCGCGCCGGAGGCCATCAGGTCCAGTTCGGGCGTCCACAGCTCGAGGCGGATGCCCATGGCCATTGCGCCGCCGACGATGAAGAAGAGGAAGGCCGCCACGCCATATTGCACGCCGATGATTTTGTGATCGACGCTCCAGCGCAGGTATTCGCTCAGCGCCGGACGCCGGACGACTTCCGCTTCGTGCTGCTCTGCTTGCGCCCCGAGGGGCACGGCGATGGTTGTCATTTTTGCGCCTTCCTTAGCATTTGCGGGCGAGCCGGCGGCTCGCCCCTACACACACGATCGCTGGCACGGGACTGATCAAACAAAGGTCGCCATTATTCGCTGTACATCATAAATGTTGGTCTTGCGATTGAACTTCTTCTCGATGGGCGACAGGTCGCTGCCAACCCAGATCTTGAGGTCGGCTTCCAGGTCCAGGTGGCCGGAGGACTCGATGCTGAACTTGGTAATCTTGCCGTAGGGAATCGACAGGTATTCGCGTTTGCGGCCGGTGATGCCTTGCACGTCAATCATGATGATGCGCTTGCTGGTGAATATGATGAGGTCGCGCACGACCTGGAAGCCGGCATGAATCGCTTCTTCCGGCGCCAGCAGCTTGTCGTAATCTTTGGCCAACTTGTCGACATCCACATTGCCGGAGATGCCAATCAGCCTCGTTAACATGCGGCTTTCCCTTCTAGCGAGCCCAAGCTCATTGTAGCCAAGACTCGCTTACTCGCCGCTGGGCGCCGACTCTGATTCGCCCGCGTCATCGCCTTGGCCGAAAGTGATATCCACTTCCAGGCCGAAGGCGGTCTTGATCGCTGCCGGAATGGCGACTGTACTGTTCTCGTTGTCGCAATCGGATTGCTCGCCCTGCGTACACAAGTACGCCACGATGGCGTAAAGTTGTTCGGCGCTCATCTTGTTGGCGTCGGTCTGTTCAGGGCCGAAGGAGGCCATCTGCTCGGTATAGCCGGGCACGACAAACGCCGTCGCGTTCCATACTGACGTGGCGATGTACTCTTCGGCGGATTGCCCGGCGACGCGCTCGCCGGCGCGGTCGGCGATGCCATTCATCGAGGGGCCGGTGCGGCTGCTCCAGCCCAGGCTGTCGAGCGTGTGGCAACTGTTGCAGATATATTCTTGGATGACGATTTCGCCGCGCAAGACCGGGTCGGCCGGCGGGTTGAGGATGGCATGGATGGCCGGCTCATAGAATTGCGCCAGGAATTGCGCTTCGTCTTCATAGACGATGACCGTGCCGCGCATCCGCCCGTGGCCGTCTCCGCAGAGCTCGGCGCAGACGATGGGATATTCGGCCGGGTAGGCGGCGCCATCGACGCGCACGGGCGTGAAGCGGATCTCGGTCGGTCGGCCGCCGGTTGCGGGGTCGCCCGGCAAGAGGTCTTGCTTGACACGCATGGCCGGTACCCAGTACGAATGGATGACATCCTGCGTGCGCAACACCAGCTCCACATTCTGCCCGATATAAGTGTGCAGCTTGTCGCCGCTGTTGATGACAATCGGCTCGCCTTCGGGGTTTAGCCGACTGGTCTCGTAATTGTGCGTCCAGGCGTAACGCGCGCCGGTCACGCGGATGACGGTTTCTTCGCCGTTGATCATGTTGACGGCGGCTTTCGGCTCGGAGTTCTGATTCCAGACGTTGAAGCTGATCACGGCCAGGTAAACGACGACCAGGGCCGGGATGATCGTCCAGACCAGCTCCAGCAAGGGATTGCCGTGGTAAGTCGGGCCGTCGCCGCGGTCGTCATCGCGCGCGCGGAAGAAGATGACCGAGATCAAGAGCATGCCCTGGATGAGGAAGAATACCACGCCGCCGATAATCATCAGGATGTAGAAGAGTTCGTCGACGCTCCTGGATTCCGCCGAGGCCTGCGGCGGCAGCACGCGCGGCACAAAGGTCGTGAACCAGTTGACGCCGATGACGCTCACCAGCAGAAAGACGGCGGCGACGACCACTGCGGCCGGGCTAATCGACGGAATGTTGGAGCGGTTTCTTTCCATACGGGATCACCACCTGCGTTTTACAACCGCGGCCCTGTAAAAATGCTGCAAACGCTGACCGACTGATATCGTTCCCGCGCAGCGCGAAAGCCGCAAAAATCGGTCCGACAGCGCGTTTGTTCAATTTGTCACAATTCTAGCGAATGGGCGCGGTTATTTCAAGCGGATGTCTGCCGCATTCAGCGTATTCCGGCGCTGGTATGTCTGGTGAATACCGCATAGCCTATTTTGACCACCGAGGACACCGAGGAAATCTGTCCCCCAAGATAGCATACATGGCGACATGATTCGCCATCCACCGATTGGACGCATCTGTGTCTGTCACGCCTGATGCGCTATGATAGTTGCTATAGGCTACGAGCGGCGGCAAAGGATTCGCGCGCATTGGGATCGACGAACGAGCGTCCAAAATGGCTGAACAAGCTCATAAATATCGGGCTGGCCGCGCTGGCGCTGCCGCTGGTCGTGTTTGCGCTCTTCGCCAGCCAGGAGATGATCGTACGGCTGGCGACGCAGGCGATCGTCCGGAGCGCGATGGACGGCGTGCGCGGCAGCTATGCCCTGGTCACGCTGCGCAACCTCTGGCTGCTCTTCGGCGGCGTAGCTTCAGTGGGGCTGATCATCTACAGCCTGGACCGGCTTTTCAAGCAGCCCGACAGCGCCGGCATCCGCCGCTTCTTGCTGGTCCTGCTGGCGGTCGAGGCCGTCATTTTCATCGCGCAATATGCCGTAACCGGCTGACTCAGCGCGCGCCGAAATAGTAGTACTCGAGGATATCACGCGTCAGGGGCGCAGCCACTGACGAGCCCTCGCCGGCGTTTTCCACTACGGTTGCGATGACAATCTGCGGCGCCTTCGCTGGCGCGTAAGCGATAAACCAACTGTGCGGGCGTTTGCCGTCGCCGGGCACCTGGGCGGTGCCGGTCTTGCCGCAGACCCCCACATCCAGCAGCGGCGAGCGATAGAATTGATGCGCGGCAGTGCCGCTGTAGCTGTCGATTACATCGCACATGCCGCGGCGGATGATGGCGAGATTTTGCGGGTCAACGCCGGTGTCGCGCATGACATCGCGCCGGGCGACCGGGCTGCGCTGATCGAGGATGCCGCGCTCCCGCGCCAATTGCGGCCGCAGCAAGTAGCCGCCGTTAGCGATGGCGGCGTACAAGCGCGCCATCTGCAGCGGGGAGGCTTGCACTTCGCCCTGGCCGATGGACAGATTCACGGCGTGTGAATATGACCAGGGCAAGCCGGTAATCCGCTCGACATTGTCCGGCGTCGGCACATTGCCGGCGGATTCGGGGATCTGATTGATGCCGGTTGGCTGCCCCAGGCCCAGCAGCTGCGCGTATGACGGCAGCGCCCAGGGATCGCTGGCGTTCAGGCGGAAACCGGCTTCGTAGAAGAAGGGATTGCAACTGTTGGTGATGCCGGTCTGCACCGACATGACGCCGTGCCCGCCGGCCAGCCAGTCGTAGCGGACGTCGCCGCCGTAGGCCCAGCTGCCCACGCAATGGTAGCGGCTGTCTTCATCGTAGAGCCCGCTCTCCAGCGCCGCGACAGCGGTCAAGCCTTTCATCACGGACCCGGTCACGTACGCGCCTTGTGAGACGCGGTTAAGTTGCGGGTTGCGTTCATCATCCAGCAACGCGCTCAAGGCCGCGGAGGCTGCCTCGCGGCCGATGGTCGGGAAGGGATTGAGGATATTCGCGTCATAGGTTGGCAGGCTGATCAGCGCCAGGATCTCCCCGTTGGTCGCATCCATGATGACCACCGCCGCGCCGTCGGAGTTCTCCGACAGACCTTCGTCCGCATACAGTCCTTGCACGAGGTCGAGCGCCGCGCGCTGCAACCCGGCGTCTATGGTCAGCCAGAGGCTCTCCGGTATTTGGGAGCGGACTTCCGCAAGTACGCGCAGACGGCGGCCGGCTGCGTCCACGAGCGAGAGGCGTCCGCCGGGGCGCCCGGCCAGGATGTCGTTCATGCTGGCTTCAACGCCGGCTTTGCCGATGATGGTCTCGGCATTGAAACCGATGGCTTCCAGGCCCGGGATCTGGTCCGCGTCCGGGTAGCCGACATGGCCGATGACATGGGGCAGCAGCGCGCCGTCGGCGTATCGGCGCGTGGCTTGCTGCTTGAAGTCCGCGCCGCAGTCGGCCTTGAGACGGTCGCTGGTTTCGATGTATGGCGTGGCTTCAAGAATGCCGGCGTCGACAATCCAGTCGGCGCCGGAGCGCACATCGAAGAGGTCGGCGTAGTACTCAGCCGAGCGGCCGATGGCCTGCGAGAGCGAGCGGAAGCAAGCCTCGCGGTTGGGAACGCGCCTGTTATCGACCAGGACACGCACGACGCGGCCATTTTGGTCGGCCAGGATTTTGCCGTGGCGGTCGTAAATATTGGCGCGGCTGGGGATTTGCTCTTCGAAGATCAGGCGCGCGCCGCGATCCATCTCGGCGAAGATATCGGCGGGCGACCAGGCGATGCGCCAGTCGTTCGCTTGCGGATCAAAGGTCAGGCGCAGCAGACGATTCGTGTCCGTAAACTCCCCCAGAATGCGCGACTGAAACGTCGCCTCGTATTGAAAACTAAGAATAAGCTCCTGTCCGGTGAGGCTTAGCGGCCGGTACGTCAGCGCCTCTAAAGCCATGATGTGCTGCGCGCGCTTGTAGAGCGCGAGGAATTCGTCGAAAGACGTGAGCTCGCGGTTGCGAAAGGTGAGCAGGTCGTGCATGGCGCGGAAGTCGCCTTGCTGCCAGGCGTCGAGAAAGTGACGGGCCACTTCGCCGGCGGCTTCCAGTTGGCCGGCCGCGCCTCGATTCGGTCGCGCGGTCGGGATAGCGGCTTCGGACAGCGGCCCGCTGTGGCGGCAGGCGCTGAGCGCGAGCAAGCAGATGAAGCAGACGGCGGCGAATCGGCGCATGTCGACCCGGGGCGATTTGGCGAGATTGCGCCTTCATTATAGGTGGAATCCAGATTGGCGACGCGGCTGCGGCGCGGCAATTGACGCGGTAGTTGGACTAGGGGGAGCGCGCCTGCACGCGGATCCGGGCGATCACGAGGCGGTCGGCGCCGTCGGGCGCGATCAGACGTTGCCAGGTCTGGCGGTCGTACAAGCCGCTGACGAGCTGGTATTCGCCGGGCGCCAGGTCTGGCGGCAAGCTCAGCGTGAATTCGCGGCCGAGCATGATCTCGTCGGTGTCGTCCCAGGCGGTCGTGTCGCGGCGACTGTCCGACAGTGGCGCAGAGTCCGCCTGGGTGACGATTTCGCCCTGGTCGTCCAGCAGATGATTGAAGATCTGTTGGGGCGTGTCCGTTGGCGCGTCCGCCTGCCAATAGTGGCGGAACACCAGCGCGTCGCCGGCCTGGAGCTGGGTCGCCTTGATGTCGTAGCCGATCAGCCGAATCGGGCCCAGCCGCCCGCCGCGCGCGTTCTAAATCGGGTAGAGACGCAGCACGACCATGCCCGGATCTCTGAAGTTGGGGTCGGGTGGATAGGCCTTGAGCAGCGCCGTTTCGTCTTGATAGGCGGCGAATGAGGCGTCTGACAGGATACGATGCGGCATGATGGCGTAGTCGACGTCGAGGGCGCGCCAGTCTTCAATGGGCTTGTCGGCCAGCATGCTATATCCCTTGTGCCAGGGAAAATCATGTACGCCAGCGTAACCGCCCCAGGCGCGGTTGAAGGTCTTGTGGTTGTCGAAATTGGAAATGTATTTGCCCGGCGGTACTGATGTGTCCATGTAGCGCATAAGGTCGTTGCGCCGGTCGTGTAGGGCAAAGTTGCGGGCTAGCGCGTCCGACTCGCGGAAGTTGGGCGCGAGCGCGATGGCCGCAAGAGCAGTGACAAGGACGGCAGGGATCAGTTGGCGCGGGCCTTGGACGAATTGAGAAACGCGTTCAGGGGCCAACTTCGCGAAGGCTTCTTCAAGCATGGACAAGATTCCAGTGACGCCAATCCCAACGAGAATCGCCAACATCGCGCCCAGGGTGTAGAACTGGCGCATCTGTAAACCTCGCAACGGCAGCAGGTGCGGCCCAATCAGCAAGGCGAGCGCCGCAAGCGCAATCGAGCCAATGACTGCGCCGTTAACTCGATTGCGATACCGCCACAGCAGCAATCCGCCTGGCATCGCAACAAACCAGACGCTGAGCGGCAGAAAGGTCTCAAGTATCATTTCCAGGAGGCGCCAGATCTTCAGCGGCGACGGGGCGACGATGCGCACTTCCGTGACTGAGAAGTAGTCGATCTCGCGCGGCGCGTCAAGCGTCGGGTACAAGACGAGCAGCCAAGCCAGGAATATGGCGAAGCGCACACAATTCCAGAAGGTCTGTTTCCATGCCCATTCTCTTTGGGCGGGCGCGCGCCGAAGGCCGACCATAGGCAAGAGCAGCACAATAGGAGCGACGAAAATCGCCTGTGTTTTGAATATGATTGCCAGCATCATCGCATAGACGGCCGCTGTGCTAAAGCTCGATCGCCGATGAAGGCAGCCTGCTAAAGCCAGCAGCAATGCCAGGAGCGTGAACAAGGTCAAGTAACCGTCCGGCAAAACCCAGCGCGCCCGTTCGACTACCCAGGGATTGACGATCCAGACCGCCGCGGCAATCAGCCCGGATAGCGGACGCGCCGCCATCGCGCCGAGCAAGGCAATCAGCGCCACCGCCAGCAACCACGTGGAAATCGTAATGAGGCGAAGCGGAGGCAGCATTGACCCATAGTGGACGTCTGCCGGCATCAGATGTTTGAGAAAGGGATATATCACAGAGCGCAGACCGGGGGGATACGACTCTCGGCTTACGCCGCGCGCGTGCCCAATCTCAATAATATGCAGCGCTTCCAGCATATTCTGCGGCTCGTCAACGTGCGCGATGAAGGGCAGGCTCGCGTCGTACCCGCGCAGGTAGAGCCAGCCCGCAAGCGTCAGCAGCAGCGCCAGCCCAAGCCACCACCACTTCGCTCGGGGCAGAATATGATTGTCGCCAGTAGAATCGGGCAGCATTTAGGCACCACTTCAGTTGCTAGTGGAGCACAGTATACATTATTTGCGAAACGGCGGCTTAATACAGTGAATTTGGTTCGATGTCGCGCCTGCTCGACAGCAGCAGCGGCGCCAGTCCCAGGCGCCACCGGGGAGAAGGCTGCTATACGGGGAGGGGGTTGCTTCGACTTCGCCGTTCTTTAGCGGGACGAGATCTCGATTTCGGCGATCAACAGGCGGTCGCTGCCTGTGGGCGAGACCAACCGCTGCCAATTGAGGGGGTCATAGAGCCCGCTCACGAGCCGATATTGGCCCGGCGCCAGGTCCGCCGGCAGCCTGAGCCTGAATTCGCGACCCAACATGATCTCGTCCGGGTCGTCCCAGGTGGTGGTGTCGCGGCGATTGTCCCATAGCGGCACGTAGTCCGACTGGGTTACGATTTCGCCATTGTTGTCCAGCAGGTGGTTGTAAACGTGATGGGGCGTGTCGGTCGTGGAATCCGACTGCCAGTAGTGGCGGAAAACGAGTTCATCGCCCGCTTGGAGTTGGGTAGCGTTGATGTCGTAGCCGGCCAGCCGAATCGGACCGAGCTGGCCGCTGTGCGTGTGCTGCATTGGGTAGAGGCGGAGGACGATCATGGCTGGTCCGCGGAAGTCGGCGCTGGGCGGGTAACTCTTTAGCCGAATGGTATCGTCAGGAAAATACGCAGCTGGATCATCTGAATAAGGCACGACAGCGTAGATGGCCTCGTTGGCGCGCCAGGTCTCCAGGGGCTTGCTGAGAAGCGCGTCTATTTTCTGCGCGACCGGGTAGTCGTGCACACCGTCGTAGCCGCCCCAGGATCGGTTGAATACGGAATATATGCCCCAGCCCGTGTCTCTCCTGTCAGTAATGTATCGACCAGGTGGCAGCGAGGTATCCATATATTGCGCCAGATCGTTGCGGCGGTCGTGGCGGGCGTAATCTTCGACCAGCGCCTCAGACTTGCGGTATTCAGGCAGCAGAACATTCGCAAGGACGATTGACAGCGCCACTGGCGCCAGCAACAAGCGCAGTTTGCTTGGGGCGAGCCGCCGCGGCAACCGCTCTGCAGCTTCCCGCCCGGCGAAGTACAGGACAGTCAGGCCGCAGCCATAGAGCAGCGCCAGCATCGCGCCGACTCCGGAAAAGTGGCGGATGCGCTGCACATTGAACATACTCATGCCAAGCATCCAGGCAGTCCCCGCCAGCAGAATCGTGACAAAGGCAAGTGGGTTTAGCCTCCGACGATACCGCCAGAGCAGCGCGGCGCCTATCGCCACATAGAGCCAGCGCTCCGACCAGGGGAAGGGCCGCCATACATTTTGCAGGGCGGGCCAGGCCGATTCCAGCGATGGCAGTGAAAGCGTGCTGTAGGACAAGGGAATATAAAGGTTGCGGTCCATTTCCAGGGTTGGGAAAAGCAACAGCAGCCAAAAGAGAAAGGCGGCAAAGCGCGCGCAATTCCAGAATGTCTGCTGCCAAGCGTCTTTGCGCAGCGCAGGCTCGCGCCAGTTCAGTAGCGGCAGCAGTACAACTATCGGCGCGACGAAGAGCGCCTGCGTCTTGAACACTATCGCCAGCATGATGCTGTACACCGCCGCTGTGCTGAAGCTGCGGCGAAGGCGCAACGCGCCCACAAGCGCCAGCCACAGCGCCAGCAGCGTGAAGAGCGTCAAATAGCCCTCCGGCAGCGACCAACGCGCCCGCTCCACCACCCAGGGATTGACTGCCCAAAAAGCTGCCCCAATCAATCCGGTCAGCGGATGAATTAGTAGCGCACCCAGCAGCGCAATCTGAACCACGAGCAGCATCCAGGCGCCAATCGAAATCAGGCGCAGCGCCGGCAGCATCGTGCCGTGATGCGCCTCAACCGGCTTGACGTGCTTCAGCAGCAGGTAGTTTACGCTGAGGATTCCCGGCAGATGGGCGCCAGCAAATATGGCGCGCGTAGTGCCAGAGTCGATCTGGTGCTGCGCGCCCAAAAGGTGCTGCGCTTCGTCGACATGCGCGAAGAATGGCAAACTCACATTGTACCCGCGCAGGTAGAGCGAGCCGGCCAGCATAAGCAGCAGCGCCAGCCCCAGCCAAAACCACTTGTCGCGAGGGAGAATATGATTTTGCATGGGCGCCTCTGTTTCAACCGCGAACACGATATGCCCTTGCCATTCATGCCTACGCGAACTTGAGTATAGCCGGTTCTATTGGACAGGCTTCCGCCAGCGATACCAACTCGAGGGCGCGCCGATCGCGATATCGTCGCCGCGCTGCTCCCAGTAGAGTTCGAGTTGACCCTCAAATAGCCGCTCGACTTGTTTCGGCGTCCAGCCCACGGTTGACTCCGGGCGCGGGTGGCTGGCGTAGAGCATGAAATCGCCGCCAGGTCGCAGGCGCCGCGCGATGCCCCGCGCGTAGGCGGCATTGTCAGCTTTGTCGATGCTGTGCCCGCAGCCGATATCGATGATGAGATCGTAGGGCGGTCGCAATTCGCTAAGGCTGTCGAGCCGGGTGACATCCCCGCGGGCCAGCCGCCAGACGTCGGGCGGGAAGTCCGCCAGCTTGGCGCGGGCCAGATCAAGCGCGCGCGCGACAAAGTCGACGCCATCGGCGCGCCAGCCCGCCAGCAGCAGATCGCGCATGACCGTGCCGCTGCCGCAACCGAGATCGAGCGCGGCGCCGGGCGGCCGCTCAGCCAGGATGTCGCGGATCTCCGGCGGGGTGACGCCGCTGTCCCAGGGCATATCGCCGCGGGCGTAGCGATCCGTGAACATCTGGAAGCGGTTTTCGGTCATTTGGCGGACGCTTATCGGGCGACCTAGTAGGTCGCCCCTACGATCGTTCGCGATTGAGTTTTCACGTAATCGGCACCATGTGGATTACGGTAACGCCGGCGCCGCCTTCGTTTTGCAGGCCTTGCGTGACCTTGCTGACCAAGGCGTGATCCTTGAGGTACATGCGCACCGCCTGGCGCAGCCGGCCCGTGCCTTTGCCGTGGACGATCCTGCCGAAGGGCAACCCCGAATTATAGGCGGCGTTGATGTAGCGGTCGAGGATTTCCAGGGCATCGTCCACGCGTTGGCCGCGGATATCGAGTTCCATGCCCGGCGACTTGCTTGGCGGCGGCGGCAGATCCGAGGGCTCGTACTGGCGGACGTGCCCGCGCTCGGCGGCGCGCCTTTCGCTGCGATTGCGGCGGCGCATATCGTTGAACTTTGCGCGCACGCGCAGCGAGCCGACCTGCACCTGCGCTTCTTTCTCGTCCAGCTCGGCGATGACGCCTTCCGCGTTGAGCGTGTCGAGAAAAACCGTGTCGCCGATCCGCGGCAGCCAGTCGACATCGTCCAGTTGCTGGACTTCTTCGCCGCCGTCGAGGGGCGCGTTGGTCCAGCTGGCCATTTTTTCGGCGGCTGCTTTCAGCGCGTTGAGCGTCTCCGCCGGCATACCGGCCGCGCGCAATTCGTTGCGCATCTTGCGCAGTTGCCGCTTGAAATCGCCCAGGTCTTCTTCGGCGTGGCGGCGGGCAGCGCGGATCACATCGCGGCGCTCGTCTTCGATATTGTCCAGCCGCGCTTGCAAGTCATCGCGCTGCGCTGTCAGCTGCTCGCGCAGATAGACTGTCTCCTCGTGCTGCAGGCGCGTCTCGGCGCGGGTGCGCTGGATCTCGTCGAGCAAGTCATCGGCGGCCAGGTCTTCAGTCGCCACCATGCCGCGGGCGTCGGCCACAATTGCCGCGTCCAGCCCCAGGCGCTCGGCGATGGCCAGCGCGTTGGAGCGGCCTGGCAAGCCCACGATCAAGCGGTAGGTGGGTTGCAAGGTCTCGAGGTCGAATTCGACGCTGGCGTTGCGCACGCCGGGCGTCTCCACCCCGTAGACTTTGAGCTCGGGGTGATGGGTGGTGACCAACGTGGTGACGCCACGATTCTTGAAATTGTTGAGCAAGGCGCGCGCCAGGGCCGAGCCCTCGGTCGGGTCGGTGCCGGCGCCGACTTCGTCGAGAATCACCAGCGAGCGGCTGTCGGCTTGCGCCAGGATGTCGATGATATTGGTCATGTGCGACGAAAAGGTGGAGAGCGACTGCTCGATACTCTGTTCGTCGCCGATATCAGCGAAAATGCCCTGAAAAACGGAAAGCTCGGCTGCCTCAGCCGGGATATGCAATCCGCATTGCGCCATCAGCGCGAGCAAGCCGACGGTCTTTAGGGCGACAGTTTTGCCGCCGGTATTGGGTCCCGTCACCACCATGACCCAACTGTCGTCGTCAAAGTGCAGGTCCAGCGGCACAACCTTGCCCGCGGCCTCAAGCAGGGGATGGCGCGCGCCCTTCAGGTTGATGATCGCGCCGGGATGCGCGCCCCTTTCAGCCGACGGGCCGGGGCGGATGGCGGACATGCGCGGTTGAATGCAATTGCGCTCCAGGGCGTAGCGCGCCTTTGCGAAAGTGAGATCGAGGTAGCCCAGCAGCTGCACGGTGCGGACGATGCGCTCGCACTCGGCGGCGATCTCCTCGGTCAGATCGGCCAGGATGCGGCGGATCTCTTTCTCTTCGGCTACTTGCAGCTCGCGCCATTTGTTGTTGAGCTCGACCGTCTCCAGCGGCTCGATGAAGATCGTCGCGCCGGAGGCGGACGAATCGTGCATGATGCCTTTGATCTTGCCCTTGTGCTCGGCTTTGAGCGGGATGACGTAGCGCCCGTGCCGCATGGTGACGATCGCTTCTTGCAGCTTGTCCTGGTTGGCTTTGCTGGTGACGATGCGATTCAGTTTGTTCTGCAAGCGATCGAAGGCGACTTTGAGGTCGCGCCTGATGATGGCGAGGCGCGCGCTGGCGGTGTCTTTGATCTCGGCGTTGTCGTCGACTGTCTTCTCGATCAAGCGCTGCAACTCCGCGCAGTCTTCGATTTCGTTGGCCAGGTCGGACAGCAGCGGAAAGGACGCCCGCATCCGCCCCAGCGTGCGCTTCAAGCTCGTGCCGCGCCGCAGCGTATAGCGGATGTCGAGCAGCGTGCTCGGCTCGACGACGACGCCGCGCAGCGACTTGACCACCGGGTCGCGCACGTCGCGCGCGCCGCGCAAGCTGATACTGGAGCGCTCCTCCAGCAGGGCGACCGCCTCGGCCGTCTCGCGCTGCCAAAGCTGCGCTTCCTCCAGCTCGGTCGAGGGGTAGAGTTCGATGGCGAATTCTTCGCCGGCGCCGAAGGTCGTGTAAGACGACAAGTCCTGCAGGATCTTGTGCAATTCCAGGGTGCTAAGGGTTTTGTCGCTGATCATTTGTCAGAGAATCCAAGTTTGTTGCGCGCAAGGGCAGACTTTGTAGAGGCGACCAATCTGGTCGCCCGCCGCAACGGAGAATTGTAGTTACGGGCGACATGATATGTCGCCACTGCAACTCGTGTATTTTCAAGTGTTGCATGACTTGATTTCATTTGCTTCGGCTTACCTGTTGCCCTTGGGCGCGGTGTCAAATGCACCTGCCATTGTAGGGCAGGGCGCCAGCCGGCTCAAGTGGCGATGCCCATTGCGCGCAGCTGATCGACTGCGCTGATCAGGTATTGCGTCTCGATGTAGCGCTGGCGCGGACCGTAGTGCATATCGACCGGGAAGTCGGGGTCGCGCGCGGGCGAGGGATGCGCGACGATCTCGACCGTGCCGTCCATTCCGGCGATGCGCGCGCAGAATTCGTCGACGGGGCGCGTGACGTGGCTTTGAATCGCCGTCATGTAGTCGGGCATGGCGAAGGCGGATTGCGGGCTTTTGCGTTGGGCGCGCTGAAAGGGGTTGCGCGGCGACAGGCTGGCGCGGAAGTTGTGCGCGCGCACCCATTCCACTTCGTAGCGCTCGGCCAGTTCGTGCACGATGCGGCGCAGCAGCGGAATGGCGTGGAAGTGGTGATGCGACGAAATATGCTGCGGCCGCAGCCCGACATCGGTGAAGCGCCGCATCTGCGCGTCTAGTTCGCGCCGGATCCAGTCGACCGCGCCGGCGCTGAAAAAGTGCGAACGAACGTACAAGCTTAGATTGCTGCGAAAGCTGAAGTCCTCGTTTAGCAGATGCGGGTGGTGGTCGTCAAAAGCGGTGACCGGATGCCCGTCGGTCAGCGCCAGATGAATGCCGAGGTCCAGCCCCGGGCAATCGCGCAGCAGTTCCAGCGCGTGGCGATGCGCCGGGAAGTTCGTCATCACGCTGGCGGCGGTGAGATAGCCCCGCCCATGCAAGTCGTGGATCGACTGGTTGATGCCTTCGGAAAGCCCGCAGTCGTCCGCGGTGATGATCAGGCGGAGCATTGGGTTGACGCGCGGCCATGCGCCCATTGCGCGGCGAATTCCGCCAGGACGCGTTGCTGCTGCCGCGTCGGATTGATGAAGGGGCGTATCTGGCGAATGCGTTGCAGCGCCTCATCCGGCGCCAGTCCGGTGGCGACCAGGTAGGCGGCCGTCATGGTGGGCGCGCGTCCACAGCCGACGGCGCAGTGCACATAGACTTTGCCGCCGCGCTCGATTTCCGCGTCGATGAATGCCACGCCGCGCGTCAAATCTTCGACGCTGGGCGGCGTGTTGTCGACGGTCGCCAGCTGCAGGTGGCGCTCGCCGGCGATGCCCTTGTCGATATCGCTGCGCTGGCGCATATTGACCACCGCGGTGATGCCATAATCGAGCAGGCGCCGGTAGCCGCGCTGATAGTAATGCTGCCCGCCGAGCAAGAGCCCGGGGCGTACCTCGCTCAGTGCCCAGATAGGCGAGCCGACCAGACGCCGATGCAAGACATCGGCCCAGCGCAGGGCGATTGCGCGCGGGCCGGTCTTCAAGTGCCCGCCCAGCCGCAGCAAGGGATTGGGAGGATTCTGATTGGCTATCATGCCGGCATTATAGCACAGCGGTCAATTGGTTTTGCGGGACGACCTGGTGGCGGGGGATTCGTATCATGCGCGCGGACGGCATGATATGCCGCCCCTACAGTCACAGCCGTAGGGGCGACCAATCTGGTCGCCCGTTCCCGCCATCCACAGGCCTGCAAAAGGCGTGTACGGCGAGGTATGCCGCCCCTACAATGCGCCCCGCCAAGCGAGCAGATTGTAGGAGCGACCAATCTGGTCGCCCGTCTCTAATCGCGAGATTCGTACGGGCGAGCCGGTGGCTCGCCCCTACAATGCGCCCGACCTTTGTGATAGCTTATAGGACTACCTATGCTTAAGGAAGCGCCTACCATGAGGCCACTTGAACAACTGGCAGAGCAAGCCGCGCCGCTGCTTAGGCATCCTGCGATTTTGAGCGTCCGCCGCAACCACGGCCTGGAGCACGCCACGATTCATATCTTGAATCGCCGGCGTTATACGCTTTCCGGGCGCAGCAGCGGGGGCGGCTTTGTGCTGCTAGGCGATGTCCCGACCGAGCAGGTCGAAAGCGCCGTGCAAGAAGCGCTGGGGCGGCTCAAGGCGGGCGAGCGCGGCCTGGCGGTTCATCCCAACTGCGGCACGAACCTGGCCGCGACCGGCTTGCTGGCGACCAGCGTGGCTTTCATCGGTTTCGCCGGCCGCGGACGCCGCAGCGCCTGGGAACGATTTCCGGCGACGATGGTCATGATGATGGCCGTGCTTCTGTTCTCGACGCCGCTGGGCATGAACTTGCAGCGCTACTTCACCACCGAGGGCGATATCGGCGATCTGGAGTTGGTCAGCGTCACGCGCGAGGTCAAGACGCTGCCGCTATCGGGACAGCAATTGACCCTGCACCGCATCGTGACGGCGCAAGGCTAGCGCAAGGTTTCGCAATGACGGGCGCGCCGCAATTCTACATCTTCCATGGCGATGACAGCATCAGCCGCGACGAAGCTTTGGCGCGCATGCGTGAATCCATGGGCGAAGACGGCGACCTCAATCGCAGCGAATTTGACGGCGCGCAAACGCCCGTGCCCGAGGTGCTGGCGGCGGTCAAGTCAATGCCGTTTCTGGCCGACAAACGCCTGGTGATCGTCCGCGGCCTCATCAGCCATATCACGCGCCGGGGGGCCGGGCAAGCGGGCAAGATCGCCACCGACCGCCTGATCGCCGAATTGCCCGGCTTGCCGGATCACGCCCGCCTGGTGCTGGTGGAGGACGGACTGCTCAGCGAGAACAATCGCCTGCTCAAAGCCGCGGGATCGCTGGAAAATGGGTTCATCCGCGCCTTCTCAAAGCCGAAGAATCTGACGCGCTGGATCAGCGCGCGCGCCAGGAGCGAATACGCCGCCGACATCACGCCGCAAGCCGCGGCCGCCATCGCCTCGGTGGTCAGCGACGACCTGCTGCGCGCCGACAACGAAATCTGTAAACTGGCGGCTTACGTCAATGGCGAGCGGCCCATCAGCGAAGAAGATGTGGCCGCGCTGACGCCTTACGTGCCCGAAGCCAATGTCTTCGAAATGGTGGACGCGCTGGCGGCCGGCAATGGCGCGCGGGCGCTGGAGTTGATCCAGCAGTCGCTGCATGACGATCCGAGGGACCCGGGCTTCCGGCTCTTCGGGCTGATTGTGCGCCAGTTCCGGCTGCTGTTGATGACGCGTGACCATATCGCGAGCGGCGGCGGGTCGCAGGCGCAGACAATCGCCAAGACTTTGGGCGTTCATCCGTTCACGGCGGGCAAGTTGCCCGGGCAGGCGCGCCGCTTCACCACAGAACAACTGGATGCCATACTCAAGCATTTGCAGCGCTACGATCAGGATATGAAAACGGGCCGGATTCAGCCGCGCCTGGCGCTCGACCTGCTGGCGGCTAGCCTCGCCAGCGAAAGACCACGACCGGCTTCATAAGCGACAAGGACGGAACCTCATGAGCCATGAAGAATTGATGCACTTTGACGGCGAAGCGCCAGCGGCCGCGCTGGATGGCGGCAGTCCGGAAATCAGCCAGACGCCAGTGGACGCGCAGGAATTGGTCGAGGGGCTGCTTCGCTGGCGCGACGAATTGACCGACTTGCTGGAGCAGCTGCCGACCGACGCCTTCGAGCGGCTGATCTTACAGCTGTTGGCGAAAGACGGCGTCAGCGATATTGACGTCGGCCACGCCAACGACACCATCGAGGGCACGGGCGTCTTCGGCGGCGGCGGCTTTCTGACATTCCGCGTGTCCTTCCGCTGCATCCGCGGCGGCAAGCGCATTAGCTCGGCTGAGGTCGATGACTTCCGGCGCGGCGTGATGGTGGGGCGGGCGGACAAGGGCCTGCTGATCACCACGGGCAAATTCACGCAGGAGGCGGTGCTCAAGGCGGCCAGCGACCGCGCGCCCGAGATTCGGCTGATCGATGGCGAGGAGCTGGTGGGCAAGCTGAAGGAGCTGCAGCTGGGCTTGCGGACGGAGCAGGTGCTGGTCGAGCGGGTGATTATTGAGACCGCGTGGTTCGGGGAGTTGTAGGAACGGTTTCTGATATTGAAGTTTATTCGCGACCAAATACCGCTTCCTCAGCTTCTCTGGAATGCCAATAGTTGTACTGGTGGAGAAAGTACTCGTGTCCAGCGATTGCTATCCGCTGTACTAATTCGTCATTATTGACTCGAAATGTTTCAAACTGCTCGTAACGACTCTTGTAGACATTTGATAAGTTCCCTGAATAGGAAAAAGAATCACCGAATGCACGCGAAGCGATGCTCGTCGTGGTGTGCCCGTATTCAAGTGCTAGCTTGGCAAACTCAAACCATTCTGAGTTGACCTTCGGCCTAGAAAGCGGCGCAAGAGTATCGAGTTCATTGGGCGATAGACTCAAGAGTTTTCTGTACGACTCGGGGCTATCACCTACCAATGCTGCCGCAGTTGAGCTCCAACGATAATCATCCGGAATCAATTCGATAAAGTACTGTCGTAGCTCCTCATTGAGCCCTGCTACTGCACTACCGATACTTTTCTCGAACCAGAAAGACTCAAATGACTCATCCTTAAATCTGCTCTCTAGCCACCTTGCGCCTAACTTGGATTCAACTGAAAATATATCCGCAAGCCAATAATCATCGATGTCCTGTCGAGCTACCGCCGAATACTCGACTACAGCGTCTTCCCAATGGGGTCTGAGCCAGTCTTCAATTCTGCCCTTTGGCTTGTGTTGCCATGCTGCTACCGCAAGCTTGCTTACTAGCATTCTATTGGGATGGTTGAATAATTTAAGAATCGTGGCTTGGGATAACTGGTCTGACCACAAAAGCAATTCTAATTCACCAAGAAATTCGCCGGCGATATCAAGCGCAGCTTGTTTTAGGTCATTGGATGCATTCTCTTGAGTAAGAATCAGTTTTACAGCGATGGATTGCAGTTTCGCGGTTTGGAAACAGGATTGAAGGGCCCGCTTCCATCCACATATTCCTCTATGGACTGCTTCTAGTAAGAAAGGCTCTACGGTATCTACAGGCAGAGATGTTGACCGCATTGCATCAAACCACTTGAGTGGGTCTGATGTTTTTTCTGCGAGTCGATAACACAAATAAGGTGACAATCGCGGCCAACTCCTGCCCGTCATGCTTATCTCGTTTTCAAAATGCTCAAGACGTGCGACGATTTCTTTTGGCTCACGTGCAGACCATTGATCGGCGAGTTTGTCGGCATCTTCTTTCCACATGATCTCTTGTTTCGTCCGGTCATTTTCCAGCCTTTCAATCGGATAAAGAATGTTGATAGCAACGTCTGTAACGATCTCAAAGTCGGGATACGATCTGTTCATTAAGGCCTTAAGTCGATGAAGAACACCGACGTGATCAGAAGCTACTTCTAAAACATCAATTGCCATCTTTTGCGCGAAGTCAGTCATCATTCTGCGAGTGTTCTTGTCAGGACCGTTTCCATGGAACGGGTAAGCCCAACTTCCGACCGTACTTAGGAATTCCTCCCAGTTTGAAACCGCGTAAACTCGCGTACATTCGATTATCTCTTCCCAAAAGTTCTGTAGCTTTTGCAGATGTTCATAGATCAAGAAACCGCTATAGATCTTGATTGCACTGCCGCTTCCGGGTTCATTTTCAGAAAAGTCAAAATGTGGCAATACTGCCAAGAGCATAGCGCTGTAGCCGATGGCAGAATCGTAGTCACTGGACAACCATGATTTGGCACCCTGTAGTATCTTTGCACGGCGATGAAGAGGTTCGGCCGTTCCCGGATGCGCCTGCTTTATCCAGTCCTGAAGAAGTCGAATTGGATGCTCCGTGTTTGAGTTCAAAGGACGAGTGTCACCAATTGCTTCAGTGAGTAAGCAAGGAATGACACGCTCAGGTGCATTTTGAAGTAGAGGTCTCGCTATGTGAGAAAGGTTAGCAGTGAAATTATCGATAACCCAATTCGCTTCTTTAGGACCCAGCCAAGCATATTCTCTAACAGCTATAAGTGAAGGAGTGCTGTAGCCAAATTGAGAAGACGGCACTATTGGAATCCAACGCATCATCTCATCCATAAACTCTTTTAGAGGCTTCTGAATCAGACTTGGTGGTACATTTCCCCAGCGGCGTGTGACATGAATAAACTCTCGAACGGTGTCAATGTGTTCTGGCACGGCAGCAAGTAATTCTTGAAGGCAAGATTCAGGCAAGGCAGTGGCACCGGAGAAAAAGACGTCTCGAATAAGCACATGCCTTAGCGCGGGTGGGCGGACCCTTATGAAGTCCTTTCTGTTTGACACCTCCGCAATAATCCCGCCGTGCGCAAGATTCGAAAGGTCTTGCCTTAATTGATGTCTCGACATTCTTAACGTTTCCGATACAGCGTCTTTACCCATACCAGAATTACCGCCGAGCGCAAAACATGCTAACAAACCTGAAACATCACCTGAGATTCTGTTCTTGTAGAATCTAGCGATATCGGTTGCCAGCGCTTCTCCAGTGAAAATATCACGCCATCGGCCTTGTAAAGCAAAATACGCGAGTGTTCCAGCGAGTCCTGGCAAACCTCCCGCCTGCGCTACTATCTCGTTTACAAGCCAATGGTTTCGGATGATGCCCGCGTTGATCACAATCTCGGCGACGTCATCCTGTGACAATCGCTTCAGTTCGTGTGCGTTTTCTGGTCTAGCATTTAGTTTTTTGGCTGTGTCGTCTCTGTCCCCGTTCCAGCAGGTAGCCAATATGTCGAAGTCTCCGCGAATCTCTTGGCGGAGTCGTCTTAACTTTGCAAGAAACTCAAGGTCTGCGTGTGCGTCGTCTACTATTACAGTCTTAGGCTGTTGATCGCGAATTGCATTCGCAATTTCTCCCAAATCGTCGTCGACCAAGAACAGTGCGCCAGATTCTTTGTCCATTGCCAGTTCGTAAAGCAGTGAAGTTTTTCCGGCTCCTGGTTCACCAACAAGCAATCTGTCTCCATGAGACTTTCGGAGCCACTCCCTAGCTGCGGTACGACCGATTAGGTTAGATACTGGCAACGGTCGACTAGTCAATGGGATGACCGATAGCGCCGATGGCTGACCTGTCAAATGTAGAAGCTCTTTGCACCACTTGGAGTCGTGGTACAAGCGTGCCGCGATCCCGGACTGATCGACAATTTGAAGAAGCGTAAAGTCTAACTCACGGGCTTTCTCTGTGAGATTCTGTTGCCTTCTTGGCGTTAGTGAGCGTGAGGTTGCTACTATACAAACTCTGGCGAGTCCCCCGTCGCATTTGTATTTCTTCAAATTCCTTTCCAAATTTCCACTGACATCGTTGCTGATTGTCGAGACAATGGGAATACGTTCACCCTCTCTATCGGCGACTGCGCCATCCATTCCGCTATCGCTGCCACCGCGTATTGGCACAGCAAACACTCTGTCATGTTTTCGCAGTAAGTCAGGAACACAGTCTTCAAACACGTAAGGATTGAGTTTGCCATTGAGACGTTCTAGTATTTTTGTGTAGTGGGGATCAAAGTGCATAAACCGTTCACCTTCTTGCTTTCTGCGATAGATACATTCTAAGTTCAAAAGACGCAATTGCCTTCATGAAGATGTCAAGACAGAATACGCCCCCTCACTTCAAGCGCCAGGGAAGCCCCGCCATCAGAAGCAGCACCTCGTCCGCCGCTTGCGCCACGCGCTGATTCGCACGCCCCAGCATATCCCGATACAGCGTCCCTAGCCGCGTCGGCGGCACGACGCCCATCCCCACCTCGTTGCTCACCACCAGCCAGCTCGCTTTTGACGCCGCGTAGGCCTCCAGCAGGAGCTCGACCTCGGCCAGGGCGGCCGCGTTCGCATCGTGCTGCGTCGCCGATTCCGGCAGATCCAGCAGGATGTTGCTCGTCAGCAGCGTGAGGCAATCCAGCAGCAGGGTATCGTGCGCGTAGTCGCAGTCGGCGATTTGGCGCGCGGTATCTCGCGGCGCTTCCAGCGTATGCCAGGCGGCCGGCCGCGTCGCGCGGTGAGCGGCGATTCGTTCGCGCATGTCGTCGTCTCTCGCTTCGGCGGCAGCGACGAAGAGCACGCGCCCGCCTTGTCCGCGCGCCCAGTTTTCGGCGTAGTGACTCTTGCCGCTGCGCGCGCCGCCCAGAAGAAGAATCAGCCGCTTAGCCATAGAGCGCCGCCAGCGCCAGCAGGCTGAGTAGCTCGGTCAGCTCGCAGACTGCGCCGTAGACATCGCCGCTGAGCCCGCCGCCCAGACGCCGCGCCGCCCACCATCCGAATGCCAAACTGAATCCGCTGCAGCCCACCGCCAGCGCCAGCAGTTCGACATTCGTCAGCAGGATGACGAGCCACAGGGCGGCAGTGATGACTTGCAGGCGGCCCAGCCCGTCGCGGAAGGCCGCGGCCAGGCTGATCTCGCTGGCGGCGGGAAAGGCGTAGGCCGCCAGCACCAGCGCCCAGCGCCCCAGCACCGGCGCCAGGATCAGCAGCTCGGCGGGCGCGGCGCGGATGGCCAGCCACTTGCCCAGCAGCAGCAGGGTCGTTCCAGCCACGGCCCACATGCCGGCGCGCGGATCGCGCATGATGCGCCGGCGTTCCTCGGGCGCTACCGCCGCCAGCAGTCCATCGCAGCTATCGCCGAAGCCGTCCAGATGCAAGCCGCCGGTGATCGCGACCCAGACCAGCAGAATCAGAAAGGCGCTGAGATCGCGGTCGAAGGGCGAGTGAGTGGCGATGGCGACCAGCAGCGCGCCGATGCACAAGCCGACCAGCGGGAAAAAGGCGATGGCCCAGCCACGCCTGCGCCCGCTTGGGCTGCCGGTCGGCAGAATCGTAAGGAAGGCGAAAGCCGCGCGGATATCCGCCAGCATCAGACCCGGACTTTCGCGTGGTTGACGCTCATTTGACGCGCCTCTCGGTTTTCATTCCCGGTCGAGTGTAATGAATAGTTGGACGCGCGGAAAGTGAAAGCTGCCTGGCTGCATTGCGGCGGATGGTATACTCCGGTTCCGATTCAGTGAAGGGAGCGCGACCATGCCCCGCTACATCTCGTTCATCCGCGGCATCAATGTCGGCGGACACAAGAAGGTCAAGATGGCGGACCTGCGCGCGCTCTATCTGGACTTGGGATTTCGCGATCCGCGCACGCTTTTGCAGAGCGGCAATGTCGTGTTCGAGGCGGATGCAGGGGGCCTCAGCGCGCGCATTGAGGCGGGCATCTTGCAGCGTTTCGGCTTCGAGGCGCAGGTACTGCTGTGGACGCCGGCGGCTTTCCGCGCGGCGCTGGCGGATCATCCCTTCACGGCCGAACAGCTTGAGCGGGGCAGCCACGCCATGATCGTCTTCCTTTCCGGCGCGCCGGATGAGCGCGCGGTCGCCGCTCTGGTCGCGAACAATCAAGGGAGCGAAGCCATCACGGCGAAAGGGCAAGCGCTCTACGTCTTCTACACGGACGGCGTCGCCCGCTCGAAGTTGGACGGCAAGCGCATCGAGACGTCGCTGGGCTTGGTCGCCAGCGCCCGCAACTGGAATACTTGCCAACGCCTGCTGAAGCTGCTGTGTGAGATGGAAGCCTAGGCGAGCTGGTCGACGTAGCGGCGGGCGTTCTCTCGCAGCCGTCCCCAATCGCGGTCGGCCACAGCGTCGTTGTTGATTAGCGAGGAGCCGACGCCGAGCGCGAAAGCGCCGTGAGCCAGCCAGTCGCGGATATTGTCCAGGCTGACGCCGCCGGTTGGCATCAGACGCAGGTGCGGCAGCGGCGCCAGCACGTCTTTCAGGTAGCGCGGGCCCAGGTGGTTGGCGGGAAAGACTTTGACCGCGCTCGCGCCCCATTCCCAGGCATTCTGGATTTCGCTGGGCGTGAAAGCGCCCGGCATGAAGGGCAAGCCGCATTCGTGGCAGGCGGTGTTGACCTCGCGCTTCCACACTGGCGACACGACGAATTGCGCGCCCGCGTCGGCGACCGCCCAGACTTGCTCAGCGTTGATGACGGAACCAGCGCCGATGGCCACGGAGTCGTCAGCGCGTTGGCGTATCTCGGCGATGGTCGCGACCGCGTCCGGATTCGTGAGCGTGAATTCGATAGCGCGGATGCCGCCGTCGATCAAGGCGTCGGCGATGCATTCGGCGGTCGAGAGGTCGTCCAGGCGGACGATGGCGACGATTTTGTGTTTGGCGACGATATCCAGAACGCTGGTCATGTTTGGCGTTGCGGCGCTGGCCCGGTATAGCGGATCCGCGGCTGAATAGTCTGCTTGGCGCGATACTGTTTGATCGCGTGGCCGATCCAGCCAATGATGCGGCCCAGCGCAAATATACCAAGCGTGCTGCCCGGCGGCAACTCAAAGTGTCGGCGGAAAACCGCCAGCGCGAACTCCATCTTGGGGTGCTCGCCTCGCAGTGCGTGAACCGCCTCTTGAATGGCGCGCCCCAGGACGATGGCGGGCGAATTCGGATATTCGGCGTATAGCGCGTCGAGCAAGAGCCGCGCTCGCGGATCGCCCTCCGGATATAGCGGGTTGTTAAAGCCGGGCACGGGGATGGATTCGCTGCGGCGCAAGCGCGAGCAGATGACCTCGACCGCTTGATCCGGCGTCTTGACTTCATCGAGGAAGACTTCGACCGATTCGGTATAGCCGCCTTGTTCGGGGCCGGAAAGCGCGGTGATGGCGGTGTTGATGACCGAGTAGGGCGTGGTGCCCAGGGCGGCGGCGACGCGCGCGGCAAAAGTCGCCAGCTTGACCTGGTGGTCGGCGCAGATGATCAGCGCCATATCGAAAAAGCGGATGCTGCGCTCGTCCCCGGGTTGCCAGCCGCGCTGCAACATTTCCGCCAGGCTGATGTCTTCGCGGACATCGCCGGCCGCCAGCGACGTCAGCAAACGCAAGATGCGCGCGCCGCTGAGCGCAATCGAATCATGCCGCAGATCAAACGCTATCGGGTCATCGGCCATCGCGATCGGCAAGATAATCTGAAACGACGGCAGCGAAAACAGATCGTTTCGGTCAATGTCGATGCCTTGCAGTTTGCGCCGGTATTTGCTGGCGGACGGATGGCGGCGAAAGTCGAAGAGAGAGCGCGCGTTGGCGGCGTCTTCGGTCCAGACAAGCGCGGCGAGTTCTTCGGCGCTGAGCATGACGGCGACTTCTTCGATCGGGATGCCGCAATAATAGAGATGTCCGTCTTCTATCAGGCTGATGCCGGTCTCGAGCACCGGCGCCGCCCACTGCAAAACGTCTTTGGCCGCTGGGTCGGGGTTGACGCGCATCTGCCGCCGCACCAAGAGGCGCGTCACATCATCCTGCGAATACTGGCGATGCCGCTGACCCTCTTGCGAAGCTCGCGATCGAATCAAGCCGCGGCTGACGTATGCGTAGATGGTGCCGACCTTAACGCCCAACTCGTCGGCTGCTTCCTGGGCCGTCAGAAAACCGTCTTCGACCATGTCATCATGCGCTCGCGTATCTATATCCATTTATAATAACGATTCTACAGACATAAGGCTAGCGAATGACGTAGTAGTTCAAGATAAGACTTACAGCCGCAGCAGATAGCCCGGCATCACCAGTATGTCATAACATTGCAAAACTAGAGAAAACTCAAGGCGCTTTTCCCGAAATTTGCATATTCCAGCAATTGTAATGCGTGATAAGATTTTTGCAAACGCAATTTTGCCGATCCCTCATTCTTCCTCAAAGAATTGCTCAGGGTCAAATCCATCCGGCAGGTTGTCAAGGCCGATACCGCGCGCAATCGGCGGCAAGGCGATCGGCGCGGCGGGGGGCGGTGTCTGCGCTGGCCGCGCGGCGTATCGGGCCGGCTCGGCGCCGCGCAGCTGCCGGTAGCGAATCTTGCCCAACGATTCCAGCGCCGCGCCCGCAATCGCGCCCAAGCCCATGAACAGCGCGCCGGCATTAAAGAGGAAGCCCACCACCGGCAGCGAGGCGAAAAACGCCAGCAGCGCCACACCGATCAGCAGGCTGAGCCGGGGCCGGCGCCGCGCGGTTTCGGCGCCCCAGGCGACGTGCAAGACAAAGCGGCCCAGCCCCAGACCAACAACAGCGCGCGCGATGAAGATCGCCGAAAAGTAGAAGACGCCGATTACGCCCACGTCGAAAAGCGTCAGCAATGCGCCCGCGACCAACGCCACCTCGGGCAGATGCAGCGCCAGCGGCAGCACAATCGCGATAGTCGTGATGATGAGCAGAATGAGCGCCAAGGGGAACGAGATTATGAATAGCAGCATGCCGATGACAAAGCTGCGAGCGGGCCGGCCGCGCAGCGCAGACAGCGGGCGCTGAAACTGCGTCTTCGAAAGCGCCAGACCCAGCAGACCGGCCGTAAGCAGCACGGTCAGCTCGCGCCGGAACTGGTCGTAGAATATCGACGCCAGGCCTTGCTGCGGCAGGTCGGGAACCAGAACCGGCGTCGTCGAATAGTAGGCGATTTGGCCGTCTACGCGGCCGTCTATCATGGCCTCGGCGGGACCCGAGTATTCCAGACGCCCGCTGACGCGCCCGGTCGCTGTGATCGCCAGCCCGGGCGCCGCCGCCGCGAATTCGATGTCGAGCGGCAGCAGCAAGGTCTCCAGTTCGGATGCGTCAGTTTCGGGATTGCCGACTGTCGCGTATACATCGCCCAGCACACGATTGCCGAGGACAAGCGCCGAGCCCCAATAGCTGACCTCGTCAGCGACCGGTCCGTTGATCAGGGCTTGGTAGCCCACGCCTGTGATCGGACCGGCGACCCGCGCATTCCTGGCGAAGTCGGCCGAAAGCGCGGCAAACATCACCTGGCCCGCGGCCGGACGATTTGGCGCGGCGGACGCGTCGATCTGCATCATCAGACCGACATAATGCAGATCGCCGCGGACAAGTCCGCTCTGCTCCAGCGTCAAGCCGGCCAAGTAAACATTCTTGCCGATTTCGCCGCTGATGTTCGCGCGCAATCCGATGCCGATCACATTGCCCTCAACCCGGCCGGCGATGGTCAGGTTTTGGCAAAATGCGAAAAGCGTGCCGCGGACGACCGCGTCGGCGGGGATCGTACAATCTTCGCCCTGCCGCAATTCTCGGGCGAATGCGAGCCCGGTCGCGAGCAGGCTTATGAGGGTGGCGATAAGCGTCAGGCGAATCGCTCTGCGCATGACAATCGGCCTCGGCACGGTCGGTATCATGCTCATTATAGCCGAGCCGGGCGAACGCTCTCGTTCAAACGCGCGGCTCAGTCGGCCGGTTCGGACGGCGCCAGGGACGGGTCAAAGTTTGGGTGCATCGGGGTCCAGATGGGGTAGAGCAGGTCGTGGTCGGGCCAATCATAGCGTGGGCGCAAGGCGACGATTCGCCCGCCGGTGATGCTGATGTAAATCCAGCCTTCGGGGCTGACGGCGACGGCCAATGGCTGTTGCGGATAAATCCCGAAACCCAGCTCGCTGAGGTGAATGTAGTCAGGCCAAAATAGCGCCTGGCCGCGGTAGGGGATATAGGCCTGCCGCCCGCTCTCGTAGGCGAACGGGAAGATGATTGTGGATCCCGCGGGCTCGGCATCGTCGTTAACGTTGATCATGATGACTTTGTAGCCGACGAAGTCGACCTGGCTGGGCTCGCCGCTGAGCACGACGATCAAAGTGTCTTTTGTTCCGGGCAGCAGATCGTGAGGATAGGCGGCCAGACTGCTGGGAACCGCGCCCGTGCCGAAGCGCATTGCCGGAGCGATGTTCTCGCTGCAGCCGCGGCCGCCGGCGAGATTTGGCGTATCCGCGCCCAGGCAGTAGGGGAAGCCGTACCAGCCGCCCGCTTCCAGCCGATTGAGTTCGTCCAGGGCGTTCCGCTCCATCTGGGGCGGCGCGCTGTCCAGGGTCCAGAGCCGTCCGCGATACCAGGCGACAGCGGCCGGGTTGCGGAAGCCGGAGGCGTAGACTTGCCGCTCGCCGCCGTCCAGATTCATGCTCAGAATGGCGCCGCGCTCGGCATCGGCGAATTCGCAATTGCTGCAGGGCGCGCCGACAGCCACATAGAGCCGCTCGTCCGCGCCGATGGCCAGGCCCGCGGTCGGGAATCCGGCGCCGGTCGGCAAGTCATCCACCAGCGTCGTGACATCGCCCAGTGGGGAAATCCGATAGATATGCGCTCCGCCGGCGACGTATAAGTCGCCCGCGTGGAATGCCAGGCCGTTGGGCAGCGTCAAGCCGGCCGCGAAAGTTTCCATAGCGTCCGGCAGGGCGTCGCCGTCGGCGTCGCGGATGGCCATCACCAGGCCGCTCAAGGGGCGCGTCGCGTAGAGGGCGCCATCGGGCGCCGCCGCCAGCGCAGTGAAGGACAGCGGCTCCAGGCCCGGTTCATTCACCACATCTTCCGGGCACCAGCGGCGCGTATCAGTGTATAGCTCGCCGCGGATGACTGTCGGGCGATCGTCGCAGAGCGGCAAGTCCGGCTGCGCCAAGCTCGGCGGCAGCGCGCCCAGCATCAGGCAGAGCGCCAGCCCGGCGCGCCACGGCTTCAGTAGCGCAGCGACAGGCATGTCAAGCCGCCGTCCATCTTGACGAATTCACTCATATCCAGGGCGAGAACCCGGCTGCAATGTTGCTCGGCCGCGCTAAGCGCCCCCGGGCAATCAGCCGCCACGAAGAGCGTGCCGTTGACAGGCAGGACATCGGCCGCGTGGCCTTCTTCGGGCGGAAGCGTAATGACGCGCGCCCAGGACAAATCGAAGTCGGTCATCAACGCCGGGTCATGGATCAAGACGCCGGGCGCCAATTCGGTGAGGCCGCTCTTCAAGTGCAGCACGCCGCTGAAAGGCACGGGGTCGACGCGGATTTCGCTTTGCACCGTTTGCAGCGCCTGACGCAAGGCGCGGTAACCGGCGCGATTGGTCCGCCGCGAGACGCCGACCAGGACGCGGTCGCTGCAGAAGAGCACATCGCCGCCGTCAATTCGGGCCTCCGCCGGCGCGTCGATGATGCGCAGGTCGCTCAAATGCGGCTTCAGCGATTCACCTTCGCCCTGCCGCGAAGGCGCGCCCGACCGGCAGTGGAAGGCCATGTCGCCGAAAATAACGAAGGGGTCCTCAACGAAATGCCCGTCTGGGAAGCGCGCGTCGGCAGGCAGCACGGTCACCGCCAGCCCGCAGTCTTGCAGCGCTTGCGCGTAATTCTGGTATTGTTCCAGCGCCAGGTTGTAGTCGGGCGGTCCCAGGTGGGCCGCGGTCGTCACGCCCTCGGCGAAGTTGGCCGCAGGCAGGCGCATCAGCGCGCGTGTGAATGTGGGCAGCAAGTGGGACATGAATCGGCAATGCCTTTTCGTGGCGGACTAACCTAGTGTAGCGGAAAAGACAGAGGCCAAAATGGCGAGCCGCTACAATCCCGCGCCGGGACGTAATTGCTGCTGCCGCGGAACGCTACCGAGACGAATGCCGTAGGGGCGACCCGACGGGCCGCCCCTACCCAACACTTCTCGGTGTCCTCTGTGTATCCTCTTTGTCCTCTGTGGTGAGTCTTTCGCGCGGTACAACTTTCGCCGATTCGCCGCTAGAATAGAGGCGCAAGCACGCATTCAGGACGGCCCATGCTGGACGACCGCAAATACGCCTTTGACGCCGAGGCGCACCGCGAACAGCTGATCCCGCTGCTCAAGATCATCCTCGGGGCGCCGGGGCGTCTCAGCCCGCGCGAGCATCAGCAGTTGATGCGGCGCTACCCCAAGCCGGATGGCGCCGGCTTCTACAGCCTGGCCAATCTGGTCGACGGCTTCCGCGTTTTCGCCGGGCAGGTTGGCCTGCCCGCGTATGACGAAGCGCATCTGTTCAAGCTGCGCCGCAAGCCCGTGCGCACGCTGTCGGGCGTGACGCCGCTGACCCTGCTGTCCAAGCCTTTTCCCTGCCCGGGCACGTGCATCTTCTGCCCCAACGATGTGCGCATGCCCAAGAGTTACCTGGCCGACGAGCCGGGCGCGCAGCGCGCCGAGAAGAACGCCTTCGACCCCTACTTGCAGACCTGGATGCGCTTGCAGACTTATCACAATCTGGGCCATTCGACCGATAAAATCGAGATCATCATCTTGGGCGGCACCTGGTCTTTTTATCCCGAGACTTATCAGATCTGGTTCGTCAAGCGCATATTCGACGCGCTGCATGATTTCGGCAAAGGCATCGACCGGCGCGATGCGGTAGTCGCCGCGCTGCGCCAGAAGTCGCAGTTCACCGGCGTTCCGGTCAGCGATGTGACCATCGCGGGCGCTGTGATGGATAGGTCCTACAACCAGACCGTGCAGGACCTCTACGCCGCTGAGATGCGGCGTTCGCGCGGGCTGGCCGAAGAGATCGCCGCCGGGCAGCGCCGTCGCGGCCCCGCCGATGAATTCGCCACCTGGGACGAGCTGGAAGCGGCGCAGCGCGAAAACGAGACGGCCGCTTGCCGCGCGGTCGGCCTGGTCGTTGAGACGCGCCCCGACCACATCAGCGCGGAAGAAGTCATCCGCGTCCGCCGGCTGGGCTGCACCAAAGTGCAGATCGGCTTCCAGAGCTTGAACGACCGCGTGCTGGAATTGAATAAGCGCGGGCATGACGTGGCGGCGACGCGGCGGGCGGTGGCGTTGCTGCGGCGCGCCGGCTTCAAAATCCACGCTCACTGGATGCCCAATCTCTACGGCTCGTCGCCGGGTGAGGACCTGGCCGATTATCAGAGGCTCTTCGGCGACCGCGACTTCCGCCCCGACGAACTCAAGATTTATCCTTGCTCGCTGATCGAAAGCGCCGAGTTGATGCAGCAATATCAAGCCGGCGACTGGCGACCCTACAGTCACGACGAGCTGCTGGCGCTGCTGGTGGATTGCTTCCAGCGCACGCCCGAGTATTGCCGGCTGACCCGCGTCATCCGCGATATCCCCGGCACCGACATCGTTGACGGCAACAAGGTGACGAATTTCCGCCAACTGGTCGAGCGCGAGCTGGCGCGGCGCGGGGGGCGCAGCGTCGACATCCGCGCCCGCGAAATCCGCAAGAAGGCGGTGACCGGCGCCGATCTCAAGCTTGACAGCCTGACTTACGATTCCAGCATCGGCGACGAGGTCTTCCTTCAGTACATCACCGAGGCGCGCGAAATCGCCGGATTCTTGCGGCTCTCATTGCCTTCCGCGCCGGAATCGCCGCTGCTGGAAGAGTTGCGCGGCTGCGCCATGATCCGCGAGGTGCACGTCTACGGGCTGGCATTGGGCATCGGCGCCAGTGGCCCGGGGCGGGCGCAGCATGCCGGCCTGGGCACGCGCTTGATCGAGCGGGCGGCCGCGATCGCCGCCGAGCGCGGCTACGAGCGGCTGGCGGTCATTTCGGCGGTCGGCACGCGCGAGTATTATCGCAAGCGCGGTTTCGCCGACGGCGCGCTCTATCAGGTCCGCGAGCTGTGCGCGGACGGCGCGCGCGACAAAGAGCCTCAGCCGGAAGGCGCGCACAGCGCATATAAATCGATTCACGCGGCATCCTCATAGCGGCGGCGCGCCCATGCAAAGACAGCGAACGCCAGACATCATCCCGCGCTTAAGCAATCGCAACGAGCGGCTGCGGCTCTTTATGATGCTCATTATCGCCGGCACGCTGCCATTCTACTGCTTCGCGATCTATTTCATCGGCAGCGCCCCGCTTGATCTGCCCGCCGCTACCCGCGCGACCGATACGCCCTCGGGCCCGGCGCCGACATTCACGCCCCTGGGCGCGAATCTGTTCTTGTCGCCGTCGCCGACCAGCGGTCCGCCGGCGCTGGCGACGCATACGCCGCTGAGCTTGCCTATCCGTACGCCAGCGCAATTCGTGCCGCCAACTGCCATTCCCGCGCAAACAATCGAGGCGCCAACAATCGCCGCGCCAACCCTGGCCGGGCCGGCCCCCGTCCCGACGGATGTCGCGCCGACGGCAATTGACGTCGGCGCCGGACCGGCCGACGCCGACTTCGATGGCATCGGCGACGCCGTTGACGAGTGCCCGACCGACTATGGCTACGCCGACAATCGCGGTTGCCCGTACAGCGATGACGAAGACCGCGACGGCATTCGCGATTCGCTGGACGCATGCCCCAACGAATTCGCGCCGAACACAGCGCGTGGCTGTCGCGACTTTGACGACGACGGCCTCGACAGCGCTGCCGATGACTGCCCGGACGAGGCTGGTCCCGCGGCCAATCGAGGCTGCCCGCTATCGGGCGCGGCCGGCGGCTGATTTCAGCGATGCGCATGAGAGGTTGACGATGGAAAAAATCAACGTAGCTGTCGCGCAGGTCGCCTCCGTCTTTGCCGACAAGGCCGCCTGTATCGCAAAAGCCGCCAACGCAATCGCGGAAGCCGGCGCTCAAGGCGCGGACCTGGTCCTGCTGCCCGAGGCGTTTATCCCGGGTTATCCGCGCGGCTTCGCCTACGGCGCGTATGTCGGCAATCGCTCGCCGGCGGGCCGACAAGACTTCGCGCGTTTCTGGAAAGCGTCGCTGACCGTGAACGATGCCGAGACGCGGCCCCTGCGCGCCGCGGCGCGGGCGGCCGGCGTGTACGCGGTCGTCGGCGTCTCCGAGCGGAGCGACGCCGGCAATGGCGGCACGCTCTACAATTCGATGTTGTATCTGGGCCCCAAGGGCGACATTCTGGGCGCGCATCGCAAGCTGATGCCGACCGGCAGCGAGCGCTTGATCTGGGGCAGCGGCGATGGCAGCACGTTGACCGCGGTGGAATCGCCCTTCGGAACGATCGGCGGATTGATTTGCTGGGAGAATTATATGCCGCTGGCGCGGACGGCGATGTACGCCAAGGGCGTTGGCATCTACCTCGCGCCGACCGCCGACCAGCGCGACTCCTGGCAAGCGACCCTGCGCCATATCGCCTGCGAAGGGCGCTGCTTCGTGCTCGGCTGCAATCAATACTTCGAAAAGTCCATGTACCCGCGCGACCTGGCGCTGATTGACGAACTGGCGGACTTGCCAGAAGTTCTCTGCCGCGGCGGCAGCGCCATCATCGATCCTTTCGGCGACTATGTTTGCCCGCCGCTTTATGGCGAAGAAGGCATCCTTTACGCTGAACTGGACTTGAACAAGATACACGAAGGCCACCTGGATTTCGATGTCGTCGGCCATTACAGCCGGCCCGATGTCTTCAAGCTCAGCGTGGACGAGGCGCCCAATCCGGCGGTGACCGCAGCGGATGTCGTCGCGACTTGAGGGCGCCCGGCCGCGATCAGAAGGGTCTAACTGCGATTTGACCACCGAGGACACCGAGGTCACCGAGAAAAGCAATTGATCAACGACTTCGCGACATGTTGTCGCAAAGTCTTCAGACGGGCAGAATGCTTTTTGGTAGCGCAGCAGCAGCATGCCTGCCCAACTCAAGCGGTGGAATTAGGGCAAGACTCGTCTAAAGTACCGAAACTCAGCGGCACCAATTATGTGTTGCGAACTTCGCTGAACACCCCGCCCGCAACAACGAGTCTCCCCTCCCCGATCCGGTGGGTGGGGGGGGGGGGGGGGTGTGGTTGGCGGGGGCGATGGGGGTTGTGGTGGTGGGTGTGTGGGGGAGAGGTGTGGGGT